>NZ_AAYN02000002.1:300000-600000 GCF_000169535.1 Ureaplasma urealyticum serovar 8 str. ATCC 27618 | reverse complement strand
TCATTTAGTTTTGGTGTATAGCCAATCGTGTTAATTTCATCATTCAAAAAAGCGCCACAGCCCTTACATTTCTTATTTGTTATCATTAATCATTTTCTTCTTTCTCATTAATTAATTCTAATTGCAAATCATCTTGCTCTTGATTTTCATTAGTTTTTAATAATTCACTATCAAATTCATTTGCATACATACTAATTTTTTTAAAATCACTTATAACACTATCACTTAAAAAACTATCTTTAACAACATCAGTTATAATAAGATCATTTTCGTATTTATTAATTTTAGAATCTAATTTTATTGGTTTTAGATTTGGTAAATAGTATGGATTTATTTTTTGTTGTTCATCTAATAAATAGAAAACATTTTCATTACCAACTAAAAATGCTGCTAAAACGCTTTGTGCTTTTTTTGTTGGTAAATAAAGTGGTGATGGTGTCATTGCACGTTTTGATAATTTTAGCTCACTAATACTAAAACACTTATTACCTTGATCTAAAAAAAGTTGAATACTATAACCATTATTAGGAACGATTAGAATTGAACTAATTTCATCATTTGGTTTTAATTTCATGATTTTAATCCCTTTTGCTAAACGATTTAAACAATTAATTTCATGAACTAAAAACATTAACACTAACCCTAGTTTAGAAATTGCAACAACAAATTGATTATGATCTTTTTTAATTAAATTAGCACTAATTAAACCATCATTTTCATTTAGTTTCATAATACTAATTTGTTTGCTATTTTTATTTAAATCTAACTCATTTAATTCAATTCTTTTAATTAAATTTAGTTTTGAACCTAAAACTAATTGGTGTTCATCAACTTTAAATTGTTCATTGCATACATAAACTGCTACAACTTTTTCATTAGCATCAAATTTAGCATAATTATTTAAATGTTCACCAACATCTTTTCAACGCATACAACTAATTTTATGCGCAATTAAATTAATTAATTTTGCTTTTGATGTAATAATTAAAATTCGATCATGCGAATTAATTACATTATGATAAAAAAGAAGATCATTAGTTTTTAGCCCTAATTCATCATATTTTGAAGATTCAAATGATTTTTTAGAAACAGTTTTAATATATCCATCACGACTAATAACTAAATTTAAACTTTGTTTTTCAATCATTTGATCTTCATTAACTTCAGCTTTTATAAACTCATCAAATAATTTTGTTTTACGTTGATAACCAAATTCTTTTTTGAATTCAATCATTTTTTGTTTTAAATAATTTTTGCGAACTTGAAGTGATTTAATTCGCTCTTTTAGTGTTTTAGCTTGTTGTTGAAGACTTTCTCATTCATTTCTTAAATCAAATATATCTGTGCGTGTTAAATTATGCAAACGCATCATAATAATTGCTTCAGCTTGATTATTAGTAAAAGCAAATGTTTGAATTAAAGCATTTTTTGCGTCTTGGCGTGAATCACTAGCCCGAATAATTTTAATAATTTCATCGATTAAATCAACACATTTAATTAAACCTTCAACAATTTCAATACGTAATAAAACTTTATTTAAATCATATAAATCAACTTTATTAATAACATCAAGACTATGGTTGATTTGCGCATCTAGATACGTTAATAAACTTACAAGTGTTGGTGTTCGATGAACAATTGCAATAAATTTTGTATTATAACTAATTTCCAAACTAGTTTTTTTGTATAAATAATTTTTAACATTTTCTAAATTAACATCTTTTTTAGTATCAATGATAATGCTAACACCCTTAGCATCTGATTCATCACGAACTTCGATTAAACCAGCAACTTCTTTATTGTAAATAATATCTTCAATTTCTTTAATAATTAAAGCTTTATTTGTTTCATAAGGAATGGAATTAATAATGATTTGATTAATTTTTACTTCACTTGTTTTAAATTCAATTGAAGCTCGGATTACAAATTTACCTTCACCAGTTTTGTGAGCATTTGCACATCCATTTAAATCATGAATTTCTCCCCCTGTTGGGAAATCTGGCGCTGGACAAATTTTAATTAATTTTTCAATACTACAATCTGGATGATCAATTCGATAAATTAAAGCATCAAAAACTTCATTAGGATTATGAGGTGGAATACTTGTTGCATATCCTGAAGCAATTCCTGTTACTCCATTAATTAATAAGTTAGGAAAAAGTGATGGTAAAATTGATGGTTCTTTTTCACTATCATCAAAGTTTGGACTAAATTTAACTACATCTTTTTTTAAATTAGTTAGCATTACACTAGCAATTTTTGATAAACGTGTTTCTGTATAACGCATCGCAGCAGCGTTATCACCATCAATCGAACCTTTATTACCATGCATATCTAATAAGCATAAATTATTTTTTCAATCTTGACTCATTCTTACCATAGCTTCATAAATTGATGAATCACCATGAGGGTGGTATTTACCAATTACTTCCCCAACTGTACGTGCTGATTTTTTGTAAGGTTTGTCATGAAAAATTCCTAATTCGCTCATGGCATACAAAATACGTCGTTGAACGGGTTTTAAACCATCACGAATATCTGGTAAAGCACGATCTTGAATAATATATTTTGCATATTTAGCATAACTTTCACCAACAATGTTGTCTAATGGTGTATTAATAATTTTTTGTTGATTTACACTCATAGTTTTTATTTAGACTCCTCATTATTGATTTGTAATTCATCAATGACACTAAAATCAATATTATTATCAATTCATTGTCTTCGAATACTTACATCATTACCCATTAAAGTATTGATTTGACGTTCAGCTTGTAAAATATCATTGATATTAACTCTTAATAATAAACGCTTACTTGGATCCATGGTTGTTTCAAATAGTTGATCAGCATTCATTTCACCAAGTCCTTTATAACGTTGAATTTCATAATTTTTTTGTTCTTTTTTTAGTTGATCTAATTCAACATCATCCCAAGCATAAAAGAATTTTTTGTTATTTTTATTTGTTAATTTATAAAGTGGAGGTAAAGCTATGTAAATATTACCATTCTCAATTAAAGGCCGCATAAAACGATAAAATAAAGTTAATAATAAAACTTGGATGTGACTACCGTCGGTATCTGCATCGGTCATAATAATAATTTTGTGATATTTTAATTTTTTTAAATCAAATTCTGCACCAATTCCTGTTCCTAAACAAGTAAAGATTGATGCTATTTCTTCATTTTTTAAAACATCAACTAAACGAGCTTTTAAAACATTAAGAACTTTACCTCTTAAAGGCAAAATAGCCTGGTATTTTTTATTTCGTCCTAGTTTAGCTGATCCACCAGCGGAATCACCTTCAACCAAAAATAATTCATTTAAAGTTGGATCTTTGCTTTGTGCTGGTGTTAATTTTCCACCCATTCCTCGCTCTTCTTTAATTTTTTTAACTTTTTTAGTTTCTTCACGAGCACGCTTTGCAGCCAATTTAGCATCACGTGCAAGAATTGCTCGATTAACTAAATCTAAAGCTTGTGTTTTATTTTCTTCTAATCAAAAACTAAAATTATCTTCAATTGTTTTTTTTACTGCTTCATTTGCTTCTGGTGTGAATAATTTGTTTTTGGTTTGACCCTCATAGCTAATTAAGCTTTCAGGGATTCGAAGTGAAATTACACTTGATAAACCCTCACGTATATCATCGCCTTCTAAATTTTTGTCTTTTTCTTTAAGTAAATTATGTTTTCTTGCATAATTATTAACAACATTTGTTAAAGCGTTTTTAAAAGCATTTTCATGTACACCACCTTCACTAGTTTTCACAGAATTAGCAAATGAAACCATAATTTCATTGTTTTGATCACTATATTGAAAAGCAATTTCGACATCTATTTTGTTAATGTTGCTTTTAAAATAAATAACATCAGAAAAGGTCTTTTTAGTTTCATTAATAAATTTAATAAAATCAATTAAACCTTGATTATTAATAAATTCGTACTTTTTTTTATTAATTTTATCTTCAAAAATTATTTTTAAATCTTTTATTAAAAAAGTTGATTCATGTAGACGCTCTTTTATTATGTTAGGATTAAAAACTAAATTTTTAAAAATTAGAGGATCGGGTAAGAAATGAATTAATGTTCCTGTTTTTTTAGTTGTTCCAATTACTTTTAAAGATTGATGAATATGACCTCCATTAATAAATTTCGCTTGGTAAATTTTTTGATCACGATAAACTTCACAAATTAATCAAGAACTTAAAGCATTAACTACTGATGAACCAACACCATGTAAACCACCAGCAGTTTTGTATGCACTTTCATCAAACTTACCTCCAGCATGCAAAATTGTTAGAACAGTTTCAACAGTAGAAATTTTTGTTTGAGAATTAATGTCAACTGGTATACCACGCCCATCATCTAAAACACTAATTGAATTATCTTCATGCAAAATAACATTAATGTTTTTTGCGTTGGCATTCATAACTTCATCAATTGAATTATCAACAATTTCTCAAACTAAATGGTGTAAACCAGCACTACTTGTTGATCCAATATACATTCCAGGACGCTTACGAACAGCTTCCAACCCTTCTAAGATTTTAATAGCATTCCCATCGTATTTATTTGCCATAAGATTTTATCTTCCTATCTTTGTTCAACTAGGTTCGGCATAAAATGGTTGCTGTTGATTGATATTGTCATAATATAAACCAGCATCTAAATGACCAATTTCATGCTGGATGCAAATTGCAATAATACCACTAAATTCTTGATCAATAAATTGTTCGCTAATTAGATCATATTCTTTAACATGAACTTTTTTATTTCTAATAACATATCCAGAACGATCATCATCAACAGATAGACATCCTTCGCCTGGATTTAAATAAGCTATTTCGGATGAACGTTTAATAATATGAGGATTAATTAATAAATAATGATGTTCTTTGGCTTCATCATTAAAATGGATATAAGTTGCGCGTTTGTTTCAACCAACTTGATTTGCAGCGATCGCAATTCCTGAACGAATTTTATATTTTTTGGCTTGATTATGATAACAAACATCAATATAACGGACCATTTTTTTAAGATAATAAATATCATCTTTTGATAATTCATTACCTTCTATATCTTGAGTTACTTCGCGTAAAATGGGATGTGGATCTTTAAAAATTCATTGAGGGTTAGGCTTTAAATTTGAATTTAATAAATCTAAAAATTTAATATTGTACATTTACTTACTTCCTATTTTTTGAAATGAAATCATAATTGATTGGTTTTTATTTTATTAACCATGTTTTAATAATAATTATAAATGATATAAAAGTTTATAATGTATGATTGTTACTAATTAAATAAATTATTTAAACTCTATTAACATTCTAATAAATATTTATTAAACCATTTATCGATTAATACCAAATTTTTATTGAATTGTTCTTGATTTGAACTTGGATGCATAATATGATCGCTAACCATTTTAATACTTACTAAAGGGGTTAACATACGTGTACATACATGTGCAATTGCAGCTAGTTCCATATCAACTAAATCGATTTGTTCATCATAAAAATTGGATGCATTAGTTTGGTTGATGAAACTATCACTACTACCAACATTAGCGATTCAAAATTTTAATTCTTTTTTAACTAATTCTTTTTTGATTTGCTCAATGCATTTTTATCTAAATTAAAGATTTTGTTTAAGCGTGGAATTTGATTTTTAAATAACCAAAAGTAATAACATCAACATCTAAATATTGGCATTGGTTAACAATTGCGACATCTAATAGTTTTAGTTGATTATTTAATGCGCCACAACTACCAACATTTAAAATAACTTTAGGATTAAAATTTTAATTATTAAACTCATAAAAATAATCAATCGTTTTTAAGGTTCAATTTAACTCAAAAAATTGACAAAAACCACCTAATTTACACGAAAAATTTACACAGAACAGTTTTTGTTACATTTTCTTACCTTATTTTATAAGCATATTATGCTGATTTTTAGTGATTTTAAAGGTGTTAATCTGAATAGCGAGCGTTTTTTTTTTTTTTTTTGCTATCATTGTATAAGCATTTTTTAGTTGCAGTTCTTAATGTTATAAAAATAGTATTTTTTATGTGTGCAAGGAGTTATTTATGGATAGTAAAAAATCAAAAAAAGTCCCAATAACAAAAAGCGAAAATAATAAGAAAAATCGCAAACAACGCCTTTTCTTTTTACTTGCTAGTTTAAACTTAGCATGAGCTGGTGTTATTACGGGGATTGTTTTACGTTTAAAAGATAGCGATCAATTAAGTGATAATGATTTCTATGGTTTTAATGATGATGGAGATTTAATCATTAAAGGACAATTACCAAAAACATATGCTAATAAGTATGTTTATGGTGTTTTTGTTGATGAAAATGGCAAAGAACATAAAGTTGAAGCTAAAGTTGATCCTTATGGCAAATTCGAATTTGATACAAAAACTTTACCAGTTCCAGGTAAATACAAATTAAATAAAATCGTTGATTCAAACAATAATGTAATTCATGAAAACGATAAATTAAGACCAGAACAAAAAATTAGTATTTCAAAACCTACATTAGTTAATATATACGAAGATCAAAAAGATGAAAAACACATTGAAGCAAAAGTAAACAAAGTACTTGTTAATAAAACTTTAATTGCAAGATTTGTTGATCAAAACAACCAAGTCCATACTATTGAAGCACGTGTTGGTTTAGATGAAAAAGTTGATCTTGATACAAGTGGGTTAAAAGATGGAAATGTTTATCATTTAACTGACATCATCTTAAAAGATTCTAATCCAATTACTAAAGTTGTAAATACTAATGATATTGATCCAAGTTTTAAAAAAATTGACAAGACACATACTTACAATAAAGATGGTAATGTTGTTTTAAAAGTTGATTTAACAAATAAAATTAAAAATCCAGCATTATCAATTGCTGTTTTTAAAGATGAAAACGGTAAAGAACATTTAATACCTGCAACAAATGCAAAAAATGGTGCAGCACATTTTGATACTAAAAAATTACCACTAAATCACAAATACAAACTAGATCGAATTATTGATAATGTGGATTTAAACAAGGTTTTAGTACCAAATAATGAATTAGTAAATGAACACAAGTTTAGTATTGAAAAACCTACTAAAGCTGGTGTTAAATTTGTTGAAAATAAAAAAGTGTATGAAGTTGATTTAGGAACACAACTAAAAAATACACCAATCGAATTAACACTAAAAGATTTAAATAACAAAAAAATTAAAATTAACGCAAAAACAGATGAAATGGGACGAGCTGTTTTTGATGTTTCATCATTAGGTGATAACAATTTATATGAAGTTGTTGGTATTAAAAAACCAAACCAAGTTGGCGTTACTAACCTTCAAGATATACCATACCACAACAAAATAATTAATAATTTAAACTCTGATGAACTAAACACACCATATCAATACACAAAAAATGGTGATATTAACCTAATAGCTAAAGTAGCGCCATATTATGTTAACCAACAAGTATATGGAATTTTTAAAGATCAAAATAATAAAGAACACCAAGTTTTAGCAAAAGTTAAAAAAGATGGTACAGTTGAATTTGATACTGGTTTACTAAAAAACCATGACAATTATTCATTAGATAGAATTGTTTCAATTTCAAATCCAAAAAATGTATTAGTTTCAAACTTTGATTTAGCACGTAAACAAAAACAATTAATTAAAAAACCAGCAGCTAAACCAAGTATTGATGCAACTAAAAAAGCACAAATTTTAGAAAATTTAAATGATGATTTAATTAATCAAAAATTAATTGCTACTTTTGTTGATAACAATAACAAAGAATACAAAGTGATTGGTGTTGTTGATCAAAATAATAAAATTGTTTTTGAAAGTGATAGTTTACCAAAAGGTTATATTTATCATTTAAGTAAAGTTGAAAACAATGATTTAAATAAAGTTGTTAATACAAATGATTTTGAACTAAAAGATATAACAATTGATAAACGTTATCCAAGTTCACCAACTTCACGCCCAAGTTTTGAATACGATAATGAAGGAAATTTAGAAATCCACACTGAATTACCAAAAGAATTAAGTGATGATTTAAAACAAAAAGCACAAACAAATGGTAGTACAAAAGCTATTGTTGTTGATCAAAATGGTGTTGAACACGAAGTTGAAACAAGTGTTGATACAAATGGTAAAGTTATTGTTAAAACAAAAAATTTACCAAATGGTGATCCATCAAAACCAAATACATATACACTAAAGAAATTAGTATTAAAACAAAATGGTCAGCCAAATACAGATTTAATTGGTGAAAAACAATTAAATGGTGATAATCATACTTCATTCCAAAAACCAACAGTAGTTGCTAAAGTTAAAGAAAATAATGATTATGAAATTAGTTTTTCAAATCCTAATTTAGTTAATAAAAAAATTAAATTAACATTTAAAACTGATGATAACGATAGTAATACAAAAACTATTGAAGCAACGATTGGATTAGATGGTAAAGCTAATTTTAAAACAAGTGATGATACAACTTTTGAACCAAATCACAAATACACACTAACAAAAATTGAAGCTGATAATAAAAACGTTGCTAATATTGAAGAAATTCCATTAGTAGATCGAATTATCAATAAACAAAAAAATGGTAATATTAATGGTGATAATAAACACGAGTTTAATATACCAAATCAAAAAAATAAAGATTTAATTGGTATCTATAAAGATAAAAACAATAATGAAATTCATGTTCCAATTAAACCCGATGATAAAGGTAAAGCAATTGTTGATCCAAACAACAGTCCATTTGATTCTAACAAAATTTATGAGTTTGATAAGATTATTGATCCAAGTCAACATCCAAACAAAACTATTTTAGATAAAAATGGTATTAACAAAGATGTTGGTACAATTAATGATGATCTAACTAAAGCACGTAAGATCGTTTTAAAAACACCGACAATTTCTAATTTAACACCAAATGCTGTTAATCTTCAAATAAGTTTATTTGATTTAAATAAACTATCTCATAATCGTCAATTTGCACTAACAATTGCTAAAGTTAGTGATTTAAGTGATACACAAAAATACATTGCCACTTACGATCCAGAAACTAATAATTACAAACTAAACTTTGATTTCACACATTTAGATGCAAATACAAAGTATAAAGTTGTTGATGTTGAATTATTAGAATTAAACAACAAAGAAAAACCAATTAAACTAGTTAAAGATGATGTTTTAAACTTTGAATTTACTACAAATTCAATAATTAGAATTAATGAACCGATTTGAACTAAATTTAATGCTAATGTAAAAGCCAATAATGACACAACTTTAACGTTTGAAATTAATGACGAACATAATGTTTTAAAAAATGATCAAAAAATTTATGGTGAATTGAGTTTATTAAATAATAAACTTGAAGATTTAAATGAACCAACACTAAGTATTAGTTTTAATAAAACTAATGGTATTGTTGAATTAAAAGGAACTAGTTTAAAAGGTAATAGTAAATATAGTATTAAAAACTTATATTATTTAGATGAAAACAATAATAAAGTTTATTTATTTAAAAATGATGTAACAAAATATGAACAAAGCTTTATTACAAACCAAAATGCAATTGATGTAAGTTTTGATAAGAATAATAGTAAACAAGAAATTTTTGCTAATAGCACTAATCTTTTTGTTGATTATAATGATCAAGATCAAAAATTACAGATTGACAATCCAATCCAATTAGAATACGAATATCTTGAAAATGGTAAACCAATTATTCAAATTGCTTATGGTAAAGTAATTGAAAATAATCAAATTCAATTTAGTTTATTTGGTTTAAAAGAAAAAACAGTTTACACACTAAAACGTTTTAGTGCTTTAGTAAAAAATCCAGATAGTATTAAACCTTATATTTTTAATGAATTAGATACTAATGCTAATAGTTTTGAGACTGCTTATGCAAAAACAACATTAGTAAATTTAGTAACTAAAGATCATTTTGCAAACAATGAAAAAGTATTAGGTCAAGCTTTAATTAGTATTGGAACAAACTTTAAAGATAATCAACAAATTCAATTAATTTATGAATCAACTGATCATAAAGAAATTAAATCAAAACCAATTACATTACTAAAAGATCAAAAATCTTATAGTTTTGAATTTGAACAATTATTAAAAAATCGTACTTATAATTTTAAAAAATGAGTTTATGTTAATAATAATAATGAAGATGGTTTAACACTATCACACATTAAAGATAGTTTTAGTATTGATCCAAGTAATAATGCAGTTAGTTTAGCTAATAATAATTTATCAATCATTAATCGTTCATTAGAAAATAATACAAACTCATCAATCATTGCGAAACTTGAAATTAATGATGTTGATGATATTTTAACTACAACAGATCAATTTGATGTTTTCTATAAATCAACTAATTCAGCTAATGATCAAGAATGATTAGGAATTGAAACCCAAATTATTGTTGAAAATAATAAAAAATATTTCCAATTTAAACTTAGTGGATTAAGCATTAATCAAAATTATGCTATTTCACGGATTGTATTTAAAAATAAACCACAAAAAGCTTTATTTAATGTTGCTAATAACAAAAATAATAACGTTATTTTTACAGACGATACACTATCAAAAATTAGCTTTAAAAATGAAATTAATGGTTTAAAATACACACCTCAAAGTATTGATGAAACTAATAAATCAGTACCTATTCAAGTTGAAATTCAAGCAGATGATTATTTATTAAATAATAAGTATTTACGTATACAATTCAAACGTTTAAGTGATAATGAAATTGTTTGAAGCGAACCAACATTATTTAACAAAAATAATTTAACAATTAATTTAAATAATTTAATCAATAACCGTGCTTATGAGTTTGTGGGGTTATATTATTTTGACAATAATACAAGCGCAAATGCAGTTGATGAACAAAAAATTAATTTCACATCACAAATAACACCAAGTAATATTGTCTTTAAACCTTCAACAACAAGAATTGATGTACAAACCAATAGTTTTGCTACAAACACTCAGTCAGATTATGCATCAGTGAGCTTTGATTTAGTAAGTAATGATCAAGTATTTGAAAATGATCAGGTTGTTATGGCGACATTTGAAGCCGTTAATGGTGATAAAACTCAAACAATTGAGCAAGAAGCAAAACTTGTATACAAAAACAATAAATCAAATGTTATTTATAATTTAAGTCAACTACAAGAAAGTACAAAATATCGTCTAACTAAAGTTTGATTTAAAACAAAACCAACCAAAGCTTATACTAATTTAAACAGTGATACAAACAACGTTGTTTATGAATACAAAAATAATGCTGTTGAACATAGTTTTACAACAATAAGTTATGGTCACCAAGTAGTTGCTATTACAAGTAATGATGAAATTGCAACAACAAGTCAAAACATCCAAGTTAAAATTAGTGGACTTAAAAAAGAATGACGTACTAATACGAAAGCTAAGATTATTTATAGTTCAAATGCAAGTAATGAAAATGATGTTGTTTCACAAGAAATTACATTAGATAGCACTACAAACACATATACATTTACTTTAAATAATTTAAATTATGGACGTAAATATACATTTAAAAAACTTGAATTAAGTTTTGGTAATCCACAACAAACAATTGATTTTCCATTAAGTAATAGTGTAAACAATAATAAAGATAGTTTTGAAGTACTATCACAAAATACAATTGCACCAATTAATTTAGTTGAAACACAAGATCGTGCATTCAACAAATTAAATGAAGCTAAAATTAGAATCCAAGTTAATGATAATGAAAATTTATTATCACAAGACGAAGTTGCAACAATTACATACGATATTAATCGTAGTGTTGATGCTAAAGTTATTGTTGAAAATAGCAAAAAATATTTAGAAGCCACATTTAATAATTTAGTATTAAACAAAAATAGTGTAATTAATAAAATTGAATTCAAAACAAAACCTAAGAATGCACCAAGTGCAATTGGTAAAAACAAAGACAATGTTATTTACAATAATGCATTAGTTTCAAATTTTAATTTAGTTATTAACAATAATTTAAAAATTACAACATCTACAACAATAGCTAACCCTCAAGAAGTTACTGTTGCTGAATTAAGTAATAAAACAATTAATTTAGAAGGTTTATTTAATCAAAAAATTGCTCAAACACTAACATTTAAAGCTAAATATGTTAATGTCAATGATGAAACTGATGTTGTTTACAGTGAAATATTACAACCAACTGATATTACATATACAAATGGAGTAAGCAAACTTCCATTAGTTTTTAAAACTTTAGTAAGTAATCGATTATATAAATTAGATAGCATATATTATTTTGACAAAAATGCTACAAGTCAAGATTTAAATGAAAGCCACAAAGTTTTAATTGATACAAATAATCAAGATCTACAAATTAAAACAATTAAAGGTCAAACATCATTTACTAAAAAAGGTTCTAATAATTGAGTTAATGCAGTTCCAGATACACAAGTTGCAACATTTAAATTTTTATTAATTTCACAAGATCAAGATACTTTAGATGCGCAAACAAGAGTTAAAGTTAATTTTAGTAACAACAAATCATTTGAAGCAAATCTAAAACAAGAAAATGATCAATGAGTTGTTGAAGGATCAATTACAGATTTAGTACCAAGTACAGAATATAGTTTAGAATCTGTACAAATTATTAACAAACCTAAAAAAGCTAATGAAGTACCTGTTGTTGAAATTCAAAATAAAGATCAAATTAAATTTACAACACCAGCTAATAAAACTGTATTAGAATCAATCACACCTAATAAATTAACATTACAATTAGATAACAATAGTTCAAACACTAATAAAACTGTTGATTTTAGTATTGTAGTTTCTGGCGTTAATAAACAATATGCTAGTAAAAAAATTAAGTTAATTTATGCATATGGTAATGGCAATGATGAACAAGGTACAATTGAAACAACAACTACAACATTAGTTGAAAATCAAACAAATTATAATGGTTTAACACTAACTCCATCAATTCCTAATCGAATTTATAAATTCAAAAAAATTCAAATTGAAAATAGTGTTGGAAGTAATAAATTTATTGATCTAGAACATGATAGTAATTTAGAAAATTCAATAACTTATGCTCATTCAAAAACAAATATTGTTGTTGATAATAATAATTTTGCAACAAATCAAACTGATAATAGTGTTACATTAACTTTTAAAGTTACATCACATGATCAAGTGTTTGAAGATAATCAAAAAGTTAAGATTACTCTAACACCTGATGAAGGTCAAGTAATTACTCAAGAAATTAATTTAAGCAATGTTACAAATAATAATGAAGTTACATTAACAACTAATTTAACTGGTTTAAATGCTGAAACAACTTATAAATTAACAAAAGTTGAATTTGTACAAAAACCAAGCAAAGCTTATGAAGATTTAAATAGCGGAAATATTGTTTATGAAGATCCATCTTCAACACACACATTTAAAACAAACAAAGCTAATAATAAAGTAATTAGTGTAACATCTGATCCAATTACAAATACTAGTTCACACGAAATCACAATGACAATAAATAGTATTGAGCGTGATTGAAGAAATAAAAAAGTTGAATTAGTTTATAGTTCAAATGTAAGTGGTGAAGAAGATATTAAAACAAGCGTACATCTTGTTAATAACAACAATCAAGATGTTATTTTAAGTGACACAAAAAAAGAATATAAATTCACTTTATCTAATTTAAAACCAGGACGTCGTTATAGTTTAAAACAAGTTAATGTTTTAAATGTTAACCAAAATCAAAGTGTTGAGTTTACAAAAGATAGTGGTGTAACCAATAGTTTTGATGTAAACTTACAAAATCCAATTAGTGTTAAAAATATTGAAGAATACCAAGATCGTGTTGCAAACGAATTACAAAAAGCTCATGTTCGTTTTGAACTAGAAGATATTGATAATATTCTAAAAACAAATGATATTGCTGAAATTACATATAATAGTAATGTAAAAGCAACAGGAACAGTTGTAGTTGAAGGTAATAAAAAATACTTACAAGCTACATTAAGTGGTTTAGATTTTAATCAAAATGCAGTAATTAATCAAATTGAATTTAAAACAACTGCTCAAACACATACTAAAGTTGGTGCTAATAATTCAAATATTGTTTATGATAAAACAACTCAAAATGCTAAAGTATTTGAAATTAATAATGATTTTAAAGTTATTGGACCATTATCATCAAATTCTAATACCACACAAAATATGGTGGCTAACAATAAATATATTGTTTCATCAACATTAGAATTTAAAGTTAATCCTCATATTAGTAAAAATTTACGTTTTAAACTTAAATTTCAAGATAATAATGGCAATATAGTATATAGTTCTATTTTACCTTCTAATTTAATTACTAATAACAATGGTCAAGATTTAATTAATTTCAAATTAACTAACTTAAATTCAAATCGATCATATACTTTTGTTGATTTATACTATTTAGATAGTAGTGCAAATGATAATATTGATGAAAATAAAAAAGTAGAAAAAGCTAATGATATTAAACGTGTAATTGAAATTGCGCCAGATACTACAACAATTACTAAAGCAAGTGATGGATGAATAGTAAGTGATGATTCTGCAAGCTTTAAATTTGAAATCAATAGTTTAGATGGTAATGATGTATTAGAGAATTTAAGTGCAATAGTAACATTTAAAAATGGTAATCAAAAATTATTACCAGTTTCAGCAATTGTAACTAAAGAACAAAACAAATACATTATTAAAGGTAATTTAAATAATTTAAATCCTAATACAACTTATACATTAGATAGCATTACTTTAACAAAACCACCTAAAACTTATTGTTCATTGCTATTAAATGATTATAATAATCCATTAATTACTATTAAAACTGAAGTTGGACCAACAACATTAGTATCATTAAATGCTACATCACCAATTAGTACACAAACTCAAACTATAAATGCTGTTGTAAGTGGTGTTAACTCAAAATACACTGGTCGTAAGATTAAATTAACTTATGTAAGTAATAATAATGGTAATGAATCAATTAGTGCTGAACAAACTTTAGCTAAAGATCAAGTAAATTATAGTTTTAGTTTCAATAATTTAATTACAAATAGAAATTATAGACTTCATAAAGTTGAGATTGAATCAAGTGTTGGTTCAAATACTTTTAGTATTCTTACAACTAGTGTAAGCAATAATTTCATAACTCAACCTGGATCAACAACTTTTGAATACACTAATCCAACTGATAGTGAAATCCAAACAAATCAAGTTAGTTTACCTAAATTAAAAATAAAAACAACTGATCGTGCTTTAGAAAATGATCAAGATATTAGAATTTATTTCAAATCTGATACTGATAATCAAAGACAACTTGTTTGAACAAGAGATATTGTTAATGTAGTTAATAATGGTAATGAATCTTCAATTAGTAATCCTGTTTTTGATAATTTAAAAGATGAAACAACATATTACATTTGAAAAGTAGAATTAGTATCAAAACCACGAAAAGCACACACTAATGTTAATGATAGTGCTAATAATATTATTTACGAATACAAAACTGGTATGCAAAAACATGAATTTACAACAAAAGTTGCAGATCATAAAGTTAATAATATTACATACACTACTCAACCAACACCTACAAAAACACAAAACATTAATGTAACACTAAGTGGTATTAAAAATGAATGAGTTAATAAACAAATTCAATTAACTTATGTCTCAAGTGATGGTTCAAAAGTCACAACAACTCCACAAAATTTAGAAAAAAATAAACTAAGTTATGATTTAATAATTTCTAATGGTTTAAAATTCAATCGTTCATATACATTAGAAAAGATTGAATTAATAAATGGTCAAGATAAAGTTGAATTACCAAAAAACAATAATTTAAATAACTCATCATTTAATATTAATACAACTAATACTGTTAGTGTTAGTGGCATTGAAGAATATGAAGATCGACAAGCTAATGTTTTAACAACTGCAAAAGTGCGTTTTGAATTAAATGATGCTGATGATGTATTAAGTGATAATGAACAAGCAAGTATTACATATACAACAAAAGATAATAATAATTTAATTACAACTGGTACTATTAGAAAAGATACTAACTCAAATAAAAAATATTTAAAAGCAACATTAACAAATTTAGAATTAAATAAAACTGCTTCAATTAAAACAATTACTTTTGCTCAAAAACCAGCTCGTGCTGCTTTTAATATTGGTAATGCTAATAAAATTTATGATAATACAACTTCAAATGCACAAGCATTATCAATTAGTAATGAATTTAAAGTTAGCGGACCAAACGCTAATGATTTAGATGCTAAAAAAGAAATAAATTACAATGAAAAAGATAATGTTAGTTCAACAATTGAATTGACATTAAACAAACATATTAGTAAAAATCTAAAATTCAAATTAAAATTCACTAATACTAAAGGTGATACTATTTATAGTAAAGTTGTTAGTGATGATCAAATCACAAAATCAGCAACTGGAACTAATAAATATACACTAACTTTTAATTTATCAAACTTATCATCAAACCAACTATATACTTTTGCTGGTTTATATTATTATGTTGATAATAATATAAGTGCTAATCCAATTGATAAAAATAAAGTTATTAATGATAATGATGTAAATCGTACTATTCTTGTTAAACCTGGGGCTACTACAATTATAAAACAAGAGCCTGGTTTAACAAATACATCAACTAAAGTATTCTTTAAATTTAAAGTTGATACACAGGATTTAGGTGTCTTAGATCAAAGTACACCTGTTACAGTAGTTTTAGTAGATGATAAACAACAAGAGCATTCATTAACAACAAATATAAGTCAAATAAATAATGAATGAATTATTAAAGAAAGTATTGATCATTTAGTACCTGAAACAACTTATAAACTAAAATCATTAACAATAACTAAACCAGACAAAGCTGCTTTAGATTTAAATGTTAAAATTACAAATCAAGACCAAATTACATACACTACTGCCCCTGGTGATTATAAAGCAACAAAAATTAAAGCAAAATCACCTTCAATTAGTAATACAACACAAATAGTTGATGTAACAATTGATGGTCTAAGAAAAGATTGAATTAATCAAAAACTAAAATTAACTTATAAAACAAGTAATAATGAAGTTGCAAGTGGATTAGTAACTTTAGAAGCAAATAAATTAAGTTATGAAGTATCATTAACTAATTTACAACCTAATCGAACTTATACATTAGAAAAAATTGAACTTGTTAATGAAAATACTGTTGAAGCATTTACTAAAGATGCAAGTATTAGTGATTCATTTACTGTTTTAGGACAAAACCATGTTGGTGTTGTTAATGTTAGTGAAATAGCTGATCGTGAAGCAAATAATTTAACTACTGCAAAAGTTCAATTTGAATTAAATGATAATGATGATGTTTTAACTAATGGTGAACAAGCTGAAATTACATATGATAATAATCGAACTACAAATGGTATTGTAAAAACAGTTAATGGTAAAAAATATCTTGAAGCAACTTTAAATAATTTAGTAGTAAATTACGAAACATATATTAATAAAATTGAGTTTAAAATACAACCAAGCAAATCTGGTTCATATATTGGTTTAAACAATTCAAATGTAATTTATAATGATTCTAGTTTAAGAATTAACAATGATTTAATAGTTAGTGGTCCAAGTTTAAATCAAAAACAAACATTTGAACCAACTCAAAAAAATAATGTTTCTACAACATTAGAATTAAAAGTAAATGATCATCTTGCAAAAAACTTACATTTTGTTGCTAAGTTTGTTGATAACAACAACGATGAAGTGTGAAGTACACCAGTTAGCTCAACTGCAATTACAACAAGTGGTGATAAAAAAATAATCACTTTTAGTTTGTCTAATAATTTAGAATCAAATCGTTTATACACATTTAAAGAACTATACTATAGTCCAACTAGTCCAACAAACAATAGTAGTTTAACAACTAAATTCTTAAAATTAAATGCAAATCGTTTTGTTGAAATTAAAGTTGATAAAACAATTGTTACAAAAGAAAATAGTTGAAATCCACCAAAACACAATAGTGCTCACTTTAAATTTAGTGTAACTACAAATGATGGCGATGTTTTTGATAATAGTTTAGATGCAACAGTTACTTTTAAAGATTCTCAAAATCATTTAAAACAAAAAACTGTAAAATTAAAAAAAGATGCAAGTTCAAACAAATGAATTATTGAAGGTAATGTAGATAATCTTAATCCAGAAACAAAATATTCACTTGATTCAATTACAATTAGCAAACCTTCAAAAACAAATAGTGGTTTAAAAATTGAAATTACTAATAAAAATCAAATCAATATTACAACTGCACAATCAAATACTGTATTAACACAAGTTAGTGCAAATGATTTAACGTGAAATGATAATAATCAAAATCAAACACAAAGCGTTAATATTACATTATCTGGTGTAAATAGTGATTATGCTAATAAAAAAATTAAAGTTGTTTATACTTATGGAAACGATAATGTTGAAATCGAAAGTCAACCAATCGCATTGACATTAAATCAAAAAACATATAGTTTAATACTAAGTAATTTATTACCAAACCGTCAATATACTTTCAAAAACATTAAGATTGAAAATACAGCTAATAGTGGTACTTATATTGAATTACAAAAAGAAAGTAATGTAAGCAATTCATTTGTTTATAATCCATCAACAACAAGTATTGAATATGGTACTAATGCAGCTAAAGAAATCACAGCTAATATTGCTAAAGTAAGTTTTAAAATCAAAACAAATGATCAAGTATTAGAAAATAACCAAGTTGTTAAAGCGACTTTTGTTGCAGTTAATAATGCAAATGATCAAAAAATTGTTGAAGCAAACTTAAGTAGTGTAAATAGTTCATTTAATGAAGGTCAATTAGAATTTAGTCTAAGTGGATTAACTGAAGAAACACAATATAAACTAATTAAAGTTGAATTCGAACAAAAACCAACTAAAGCATACAAAGCTTTAAATGATCAAAACAATGTTGTTTTTGATAATGCTAATTCAACACATACTTTCACAACAACACCTTTTGCTCATCAAGTAACAAACATTAGTTCAAATGATAGTATTAATACAACAAATCAAACTATTACAATGACTATTACTGGTATTCAAAATGCTTGAATTAATAAAAAAGCTTATTTAACTTATACTTCAAATGATGGTCATAGTATTACAACTGATGAAATTAGTTTAGAAAAGGGTAAACAAACTTATAATTTTACAATTAATAATTTAAAACGTAATCGAACATATACTTTAAATGAAATAAAAATTAAAGATGTTAATGCACAAGACATTAGTTTTGACAAACAATCAAATGTAAATGATACATTTACAGTAACTGCTAGCGCAAATCCAATTAGTGTTATTAGTGTTAGTGAATCAACTGATCGTGCATTTAATAAATTAAAAGAAGCAACAGTGAAGTTTGAATTAACTGATACTGATGATATTTTAAGTGCTAATGATCAAGCAACTATTACATATAGTAGTGATGGAACTAATAGTTTAGAAGTAAATGCTCAAGTTGTAATTGATAGTTCTAATAACAAAAAATATCTACAAGCAATATTGTCTAATCTTGTATTTAATAAAGATACAATTATTAAAAAAATTGAATTCAAACAAAAACCAACTAAAGCAATTAATAATGTTGGTGTAGTTTATGATAATACTAACGCTAATAATAATCAAACATTATCAATCAACAATGATTTTAAAGTTGTTGGACCTACAAATAATCAAATTCAAGATGTAGAATACACAAATAAAGCAAGTGTAAATTCAACAATTGAATTAAAAATTAATAAACACATTAGTA
The DNA here is from genome assembly GCF_000169535.1 of Ureaplasma urealyticum serovar 8 str. ATCC 27618. Classification (NCBI taxonomy): domain Bacteria; kingdom Bacillati; phylum Mycoplasmatota; order Mycoplasmoidales; family Mycoplasmoidaceae; genus Ureaplasma; species Ureaplasma urealyticum. The sequence continues at coordinate 580,081 of NZ_AAYN02000002.1, read as the reverse complement.
AAAATTTAAAATTCAAATTGAAATTTACTAATAATAAAAATGATGTTAAATATAGTGAAGTTGTTCAAGATAGTGCTATTGTAAAAGGAACAAGTGATAATCATACATTAACATTTGTACTATCAAATCCTGATTCAAATCAATTATACACATTTAATGAAATATATTATTTGGATAAACAAGCAAATAATGATAATGTTAATGAACAACAAAAACTTGAAAAAAACAATAATGTAGTTAAAAAAATTCATGTTAAACGTGGTGCAACAACAATTAGTAAACATGGAAATTGATCAAAAGCAGGAGTTAATTCAGCAAACTTTAAATTTAAAGTTGAAAGCCAAGATACTGGTGCACTAGCCAATACAATTAGTGCAACAGTTAGTTTTGAAGCAACTAATAAAAATATTAAAACAAAAACTGTTAATTTAGTAAATGAAGGTGGCAATTGATTAATTAAAGGAAGTATTGAAGGTTTAGAACCAGATACTACATATACACTAAAAAATATTACTTTAACTAAACCAGCAAATACGCAAACTGACTTAAATGTAAATATTAGTGGCAAAAATTTTATTAGTTTAACTACTCAACCAGCTGATACTGTTTTAACAAGTATAAATTCGACTGATTCAATTAGTAATCCATCTCAAACAATTAATGTAACGGTTTCTGGAGTTAATGATAAATTTAATAATCGTAAAATCCGTGTTGTTTATAAATATGGAAGTAGTTTAATTAATTCAAGTACTACACCATTATCAAATACAACAAACGATTATACATTATCAATTACTACTGGTTTAATTCCAAACCGTAATTATGTTTTTGAACGAATTGAAGTTGAAACAGCTGTTGGAAATAATAATTATGAAAAACTAACACATAATCCTGGTTTAAATGATAGTTTTGTTTATGAACCTAGTGTTTCAAGCATTGAATGAAATAAATCAAATGCTGTGACAAATATCAAAGCTAAGGGTGCTAACATTAGTTTTAAAATTAAAACAAACGATCAAGCGTTAGCAAATGATCAAGAAGTTGTTGCTGTATTTAAAAAAGCTGATGGCACTGGTCAATTAGAATTTACAAGATCATTATCATCAGTTAATGTTAATGGAACTGAAGGTACAGTTACTTATAATTTAAGTAATGAAAATCATTTTGATGAAGAAACAAAATACCAATTATTTGAAGTTAAATTCAAAACAAAACCAGCAAAAACTCACAAAAATTTAAATACCACAGGAATTATATATACTAAACGTAATGGTGATGATTATTCATTTACAACAATTGCTGGTGATCATAAAGTAACTGCAATTAGTAATGCTAAAGTTAATAATCAAAATACAAAACAAAACATTACTTTAACACTATCTGGTGTTAAAAATGAATGAGTTGGTAAACAAATTAAAGTTATTTATTCAAGTTCTGATGGTTCAAGTGTTGAAAGTCAACCTCTTAGTTTACAAAAAGATAAGACAAGTTATACACTTCAATTAAATAATTTAAAACCAAATCGTTTATATACATTAAATGGTATTAAATTAGTTAATAATCAAACCATAACTGATTTCCCAAAAAACAATAATTTAACTAATAGTTTTATTATTGAAAGAACTAATGCAGTATCTGCTACAAGTATTATTGAAACAAACGATCGTTTAGCAAGTGCATTAACAAGTGCACAAGTTAAAATTACTTTAGTTGATCCTGATAATGTTTTAGTAGGAAATGAACAAGTAACAATTACTTATGATAATAATCAAACTGTTGATGGAACTGTAATTGTTGACAATGGTAATAAATATTTACAAGCAACACTAACAGGTTTAGTACTAAATACTAATACAACAATTAAAACAATTACATTTAAACAAAAACCATCTTATGCTGGTGAAAATATTGGAATTAGTAAATCAAATAATATTATTTACCAAAACACTAATAGTAGTGCAACTCCTTTAGTAATTAATAATAATTTTGAAATTAATGGACCATTAGCATCAAATAATGCTGAAAGTGTAAAAAATGTAAGCGCAACAAATGCTAAAAATACTAATGCTATTAGTTTAAATCTTAATTCAAACATTAATACACATATTAGTAAAGATTTATTCTTTAAAGCTAAATATGTACCAATTAATGATCAAGGTAATGAAAGTATTTATGATGCATCTGAAGCAGTTTATAGTAATGTTTTAAGTGCGGACGATATTGCTAATAATAAAATTAGTTTTAATTTAGGTAATTTACAAACTAACCGTAAATATAAACTAAAAGCCGTTTATTATCTAACATCAAGAGATACAAATGTAAATGAAAGTAATATCGTTACATTAAAATCTAATGTGAAATCAGAAATTATTGTCGCACCTGGTAATAGTACAATAGAAAAATATGGTGATTTATCACAAACACCACTTGCAAATAAATCTACAAAAATTAGTTTTAAATTAACATCTGCTGATGGCAATGTTTTAGATACTAATATAGTAGCAACAGTAGTTTATGAATCAACAACTGGTAATCCAAAAGATACAAAAACATTAACAACTAATTTAAAACAAGTGGGTAATGATTGAATTATTGAAACTGATTTAAGTAATTTAAAACCACAAACAACATATACACTAAAATCAATTAGTATTTCAAAACCATCAAAAACACATACTAATTTATTAATTAGTACACTACCAAGCATTGATATTAGAACCCAAGTTGCAGATACTGTTTTAAATGAATTAAGTGCAACATCACCATTAACTTGAGTATCAAATAATGCTAATAATCAAACAATTAGTGCAACATTCTCAGGAGTTAATGATAGTTATGCTAACCGTCTTGTTAAATTAGTTTATCAATACAATTATCGTGGTAGCATGGTTCAAGTTGAATCAAATGCGATTACATTACAAAAAGATCAAACAACTTATAGTGTTAGTTTACCAATTAGTGTTCCAAATCGTGTTTATAGTTTTGTTAAAGCAAAAATTCAAACAACAGTTAATGGAACAGATTATGTTGATTTAAATACAAAAGCTAATTTAGCAAACTCATTCACTGTTAACCCAGGAAAAACAAGTTTTGAATTTACACAGCCAACTAGTGACCAAATCACATATCAAGGTTTAAATTCATTAAGCATTAAGATTAAATCAGAAGATAAATCATTAGTTGATAATAAAGAAGTAACTGTTTGATTTAGATCAGATAATGATTCTAGAGTAGATACAATTAAGTGAACAAGAAAATTAGCTAATACTAATGGTGATGGAAGTGAAGCCTCACTTGCTGATTTAGTAAATTTAAATAGTTTTAAAGAAGAAACTGAATACTATATTTATAAAGTAGAATTCCACAATAGTGATAAAGGCAATTTACCATATGGTAATGTACCAGCAAATGCTAATAAAGTAGTGTATGAATGAAGACAAGGTCAAGAAAAACCTTATAAATTTACAACTAAAGTTCGTGATCATAAAGCTAATAACATAACATCAAATAGTAGTATTAATACAACAACACAAAATATAACAATGACTGTTAGTGGTATTAAAAACGATTGAGTTAATAAAAAAGTTCAATTAGTATATACTTCAAATGATGGACATGTTGTTAATAGTAATGAAGTTACAATTACAAAACCAACAAATTACAATAGTAGTAACGATAATAATACAACATCAACATTTAACTTTAGTTTAAATGGATTAAAACACAATCGTGAATATACACTAACTTCAATTAAATTAATTGGACCAAACAACACTAAAGTTGATTTCCCAAAAAATGATGCTTTAACAAATAAATTTAGTGTTAATCCATCACAAGCAATTAGTGCAACAAGCATTGTTGAAACACAAAATCGAAATGCTAATGTACTAACAAGTGCACAAGTTAAAATTGCTTTAACTGATGTTGATGATGTATTAGTAGTTGATGATCAAGCAACAATTGTTTATGATGACAATAAAAATGCAACTGGTAAAATTGTTGTTGAAGGTAATAATAAGTATTTACAAGCAACATTATCTGAATTAGTACTAAATCAAGATGCAGTTATTAAAACAATTACATTTAATACTAAACCAACTAAAGCTCATGCTAATGTTGGATTAAATAATTTAAATAAAATCTTTGATTCAACAACTAATAATAGTCAACAATTAGTAATTAAAAATAACTTTAAAGTTAGTGGACCATTAAGTAATGAAGCATCTAAAACAATGAATGTTGCTTATGACAACAAAAATAATGTAAGCATTAGTTTAGATTTAGATGTTAATGAAAAAATTGTTCCTAACTTAAGATTTATTGCTCGTTTTAAAGATAATAATCAACAAAACAAAGATAGTGTATCAATTGCAAGTTCTGCAATTAAAACAGTAGGTAATAAAAAAGTTATTGAATTTAATTTAAGTAGCTTAGATGCTAACCGTAAATATAGTTTTGATGAACTATATTATTTAGTTGATCAAAACAACAATACTATTAATTCAAATCATAAATTAACTAAAGCTAATAATGTGGTTAAAGAAATTATTGTTGCCCCTGGTAATAGTACAATCACTAAAACTAATGATTCAAACAATGTTGGACCAAATAGTTTTGATTTCAAATTTAAAATTGAAACCCAAGATGGCGATGTTTTAGAAAATAGTCTTCAAGCTAAAGTTAAATTTAAAGGTTCTGATAATACTAATAAAGAACAAACAGTAAATTTAGTTAAAGAAGGAAACAATTGATTCATAAAAGGAACATTAAGTAATTTAAGTCCTGAAATTACTTATACTTTCCAAAGTATAGAATTATTAAATAAACCAACAAAAACACATACCAACCTAAAACTAGTACAACCAACACAACCAATTAGTATTAAAACTAGTCCTGGTGATTTTAAAGTTACAAGTATTACATCAGATGCAACAACTAATGGTACTTCACATAATATAACAGTTAATTTAGATGGTGTAAATGATGGTTGAGTTAATAAAAAACTTAAAGTAACATATAAATCATCTGATGGTCAAGATATTGTTGGTGAAGCTACATTATCAAAAACTAATAAAACCTATACTATTAATTTAAATGGTTTAAAACCAAACCGTGCTTATACATTTAATAAAGTTGAATTAGTAGATGGTAATAATAAAACAACATTTGCTAAAGATAATAGTGTAAGTGATAGTTTTATTACTAATAGTAAACAATATGTAAGTGTTGTTAGTGTTAGTGAATCAACTAATCGAAATACTAATAATTTAAAACAAGCAACTATGCGTTTTGAATTAAGTGATCCAGAAGATGTACTAACAGATAATGAAACTGCAACAATTACATACAAAAACAATCAAGAAGTTGTTGGAACTGTTGTTAGCGAAAAAGGCAAAAAATACTTACAAGCAACAATTAGTGGTTTAGTATTTAATGAAAATCTTGAGATTAATAAAATTGAATTTAAAACTAAACCACAAAAAGCAGGAACTAATATTGGTGCAAACAATAATGTTATTTATGAATTAACAAATAGCACACCACAAAATAATAAATTAATTATTAATAATGACTTTAAAGTTGTAATTCAAAACGATTCACAAACTATTGAACACACACCAAATCAAACTAGTCAATCAATTAAAGTTAAAATCAACAAACACATTAGTAAAAACTTGAAGTTTAAACTAAAATTCACAAATACAAAAGGTGATACTGTTTATAGTGATGTTTTAGATGATACTAAGATTAAGATGAGTGGAAGCGATCAAATTGTTGAATTTAGTTTAAAAAATCTTTTATCAAATCAACAATATATATTTAATGGAATTTACTATTATAGTGATAACAATACAAATGCTACTCCACAAGAAAGCAATAAATTAACACAAGATAATAATGTTGTTAAAAATATTATTACTAAACCAAAAGATACAACAATTAGTAAACATGGCAATTGAACAGTTAGTGAAAATAGTGCTAGTTTTGAATTTACAGTAACTAGTTTAGATGGTAATGATGTTTTAGATAATTTAGAAGCAACAGTTGTATTTAAAAAAGATAATCAAACAAAACAAACTAAAGTTAATATCATCAAACAAGGTAGTCAATACTTAATTAAAGGTAATTTAAGTGGATTAAGTCCAAATAGTCAATACACACTAGAAAGCATTAGTTTAAGCAAACCTACAAAAGTACATAGTGATTTAAAAATTGTTTATAGTAATAAACAAAATATTACATTTACAACAGAAGTTGATGCAACAACATTAGTTTCTGTACAAACTGCTGATTCAATTAACACTAATACACAAACTGTAACTGTTAATGTAAGTGGTGTTAATTCAAAATATGCAGGACGTAAACTAAAATTAACTTATAGAAGTAATTCTGGTGAAGATATTCATGGCGAATTAACTTTAGAGAAAAATAGAACAAGCTATTCACTAACATTAAATAATCTAGTATTAAATCGACAATATTCATTAACTAAAGTTGATGTTCAAAATGGACTTAATGAAGTTGAATACACAAATATTAAAAATAATGTAGTTGATAATTTTGCTACCCAACCTGGTAATTCAAGTATTGAATGAAATGCACAAACAAGTGCTACTGAAATTAGTCCGACTGGAGTAAAAATTAGTTTCAAAGTTAAATCACCTGATAAAGTATTAGAAAATAATCAAACAATTCGATTCTGATTAGCACCTGCTAATAGTGTTAGTGATCAAAATAGTTGAAAAATGTTCTCAACTGCTAAACTTTCTCAAACTAATAATGATAAAACTGAAGCGACTGCATCGCTTGATTTAAGAAGTGGTAATTATTTTGATGAAGAAACAACTTATAAACTAGTTAAAGTTGAATTTGTTAATAAACCAACGAAAGCATACCAAGCTTTAAAATCAACTAATACTAATAACAATATTATTTTTGAAAACCAAAACTCAAGTTATCAATTCACAACTTCAGTTGGTGATCATAAAGTAAGCGATTTAATTTATACAACAACACCTGGTTCTACTTTATCACAAAACATTAACTTAACATTAAGTGGTATTAGAAATGCATGAGTTAATCAAAAAGTAAAATTAACTTATACATCAAGCGATGGTACTAGTGTTAGTTCAAATGAAGTTGTTTTAACTAAGAGTAAAAAATCTTATGATTTTGTAATTAATAGTGGATTAAAACACAATCGAACATATACATTACAAAAGATTGAATTAATTAATCCAAATAATCAAAATGCAGTATCTAACTTACCACAAAATAATGGATTAAATAAAGTATTTACAATTAGTTCAAATAATAAAGTTAGTGTAGTAAATATTGTTGAAACACAAAATCGTGCTGCAACTGCTTTAGGAACTGCTAATGTTGAATTCACATTAAATGATCAAGATGATGTACTAACAAATGGATTAACAGTAACAATTACTTATAATACTAACAAAACTGTAACAGGTACAATTAGTGTTGCTAATGGTCAAAAGAAACTTAGCGCAACATTAACTGACTTAGCATTAAATAGAATAACAACAATTAATAAAATTAAATTTAGTCAAAAACCACCTAAAGCTGCAGTTGCTATCGGTCATAGTAATACTAATAAAATTTATGATAGTACAATTGATACAAACAATGCACTAACAATCAATAACAACTTTAAATTAAGTGGTCCAAGTACTAATGTTCAAATTACTAAAAATGCTAGTGAAAAAGCATCAGTGACAACAACACTTGAATTAGATGTAAATGAAGAAATTATTCATAATCTAAAACTAAAAGCTAAATTCACAGCTACAAATGGCGATGTTGTTGAATCAGAAGTAATTAATGGTAATAGTGTGGTTACAAATGGTAGTCAAAAAACAATTAATGCTGTTTTAAAAAACTTAAAAGCAAATCAACTATATACATTAACTGATCTTTACTACAATTTAAATAACAATGCTATTGTTGAGGCTAATAAAGTAGTTAAATCAAATGATAGTGTTAGTCGAACAATTCTTATTAGTCCAGGAAACACAACAATTGCTAAAGAAGGTAATTGAAGTGAACCAAGTGATACTGAAGCAACATATAAATTTAGTGTAAGCACTGAAGATAATAATGGTACATTGTCTAATGGAATTACTGCGACTGTTAAATTTAAAAATGGATCAAATACAATTGTAAGTGCTGCAAATTTAGCAAAAGAAAGTGATAAATGAACAATTAGTGGTAAATTAACTAATTTAACACCTAATACGAAATATGTATTAGAAGATATTACTTTATCAAAACCAAGCAGTGTTCATGATAACTTTAGAATAAATATTACTAATAAACCAAATATTAGTGTCACAACACAAGTTGGTGATCCTGTATTAAAAACAATTAGTAAGAAATCAGATAATGCTAATAATCAAAAAACAATTAGCATTAGTTTATCTGGTGTTAACTCTAAATTTGCTAATCGTCAAATTCGATTAGTGTATAAAGATAATAATGATCAAGTATATACTAGTGGTACAGTTGATTTAGTTAAAGGTAAAAATGATTATGATCTTGTTTTAAATAATTTAGTTTCAAACCGTGAGTATCGTTTTGATAAAATCGAAGTCAATACAATTCCTAATGGTGCTGAATTTAATTCTTTACAAAAAGAAAATAATGCAACTAATACATTCACTATTAACCCAGGAAATACAAGTATTGAATGAACAGATGCAAGTGCAACAATTGTTGGCACACGTGGTGTAAACTTTAATTTCAAAATTAAATCAGATGATAAAATTTTAGAAAACAATCAAGAAGTAATTGCTTGATTTGCACCAAAAGAAAGTATTGATAATCAAAGTACTTGATTACAATACACACGACCTTTAAGTAATGTAAATACTGATAAAACAGAAGCAACTTGAAGTCATGACTTAAGTAATAGTAATGATTTTAAAGAAGAAACAACTTATCAACTTGTTGAATTACAATTTAAAAATAAACCTACTAAAGCTAAAAATAATGTTAATAATAAAGAAAATAACATTATTATTGATAACATTAATGGTTCAAATTATCAATTTACAACAAAAATTGGTGATCATAAACTAACAAGCATTACATCAACACCATCAATCAATACAACTTCGCAAGATGTTGATTTAGTATTAAGTGGTGTAAAAAAAGCATGAGTTGGTAAACAATTAAAACTAGTATATTCATCAAGTGATTCAAGCGAAACAATTTCAGCAACTATTAATATTGAACAAAATAAAACTAGTTATCGTGCTACATTATCTGGTTTAAAACGTAATCGAACTTATACTTTAACTGGTGTTAATTTAGTTGATGACACAAGTGTAACAACTTTCCCAAAACAAACTAATTTAAAAGATAGTTTTATTACAACAAGAACTGCTGCAGTTAGTGCAGTTAGCATTGAAGAAACAAGCAATCGTGTTGCTAATAATTTAAAATCAACAACAGTTAAGATTGTTTTAAACGATCCTGATAATGTTTTAAAAGCAAATGATCAAGCAACAATTAGATATGGTAATAATCAATCAGTAACAACTAATGTAGTAGTTAGTGGAAATCAAAAATACTTACAAACAACATTAACTAATTTAGAATTTAATACTAATACAAATATTTCAAATATTAGTTTTGCTACAAAACCAAGTGTTGCAGCCCAAAACATTGGAACAAGTGTAGATAATAATATTATTAACAATGGTTCATCACCTACTTTAACAATTAGTAACGACTTTAAATTAACAAGTCCAACAAGTAATATAAGAATTGTTAAAGAAGCAAATCAAAAAAATAATGTTCAAATCAGTTTCCAACTAAAATCAAATCCTAAGATTATCAATAATTTACTTTTCAAAGCTAAATTTAGAGGAACAAATAATGAAATAGTTGAAACAGATGTTGTTAATGGATCTTCTTTAAATAATACTAATGGTGTTTCAACAATTAACTTTGTTTTAAATAATCTAAAAGCAAACCAACTTTATACATTAGTGGATGTTTACTACTTAACTGATGCAAATTCAAATAACATTGTTGATGCTAATATTATTTCAAAAGAAAATAATGTTAGTCGTGAAGTACAAATTAAACCATCAAGTTCAACAATTCAAAAATCAGGTGAATGACCAACAACTGATACTAGTGTAAACTTTAAATTCCTAGTTACAACTAATGATAACGATGGTGAATTAGGAACTGATGCTACTGCTACTGTTACATTTAATAAAAATGGTGGTTCATCAAAAACCACAACTGTTAATCTATCAAAAGAAGGTAATAAATGATTTATTAAAGGTGAATTAACAGGTTTAGATGTTGATTCAACATATAATTTATCAACGATCTCAGTTACAAAATCAAGTAATATTTACACAAACATTAGTGCAACATTGTATGGTGCAAGTTTCAAAACCCAACCTGGTCCAACTGTTTTAAATAGTTTAACTGTAGCAAATGATAATATTAATACTAATAGTCAAACAATTAACGCAGTGGTATCTGGAGTTAATGATAGTTATAACAATCGTCAAATTAGATTGATTTATAAAGATAATAATGATGCAACATATGAAACTAATTGAGTTTCATTAACAAAAAATAATAAAAATTATACTTTTACATTAAATAATTTACCAGCGAATCGTTCATATCGTTTTGATAGCGTAAAAATTAAAAATACAAATGATAATAATTCATCTGATTTACAAAAAGCTAGTGGATTAACTAATACATTTACACGTCAACCATCACAAGCAACTATAGAATATAGTGCACCATCTGCATTGGGTGCAAATAATGTAACATTTAAATTAACAATTAGATCAGATGACCAAGTTTTAGCAAATGGTCAACAAGTAAGTGTTTATTTATTACCTAAAAATAGTAATAGTATTGATCAAAACTTTAAATGAACAAGAACATTAACAAACGTTAATAATAATGGTAGTCAAGGTGATTTAAGTATTGATATTAGTAGTGGATTAAATGAACAAACTGAATATAAAGTTGTTAAAGTTGAATTTACTCAAAAACCACCAAAAGCACACACTAATTTATTAACAAATAATGTAATTTATGAAGATGTAAATTCTACTCATAAATTTAAAACTTTAGCAGGTCCAACTATGCTAAATAGTTTAAGTGTTACAAACCAAAATATTAGTACTGATATACAAACAATTAGTGCAACATTCTCAGGGGTTAATGATCAATTCAAAGATCGTCAAGTAAAATTAGTATATCAAGACAATAATAACCAAACTTATGAAACTGGAACAGTAACATTAGTTAAAGATACTAATACATATAATTTTGTATTAAATAACTTACCTGCTAACCGATCATATCGTTTTGTAAATGTTAAAATTAATGATCGTACGAATAGTGTTAATTTCACTGATTTATCAAAAGCAACAAATGTTAATAACACCTTTAAACGTGTACCTTCAACAACAAGTATTGAATGAACTAATCCAACAAATATTACACACAATGGCGCTAATTTATCACTAAAATTAAAATCAGCAGATCAAGTTTTTGAAACTAATCAAGATGTGGTTGTTTATCTTGTAAAAACAAGTGAACCAAATGGTACACCATTACAATGAACAAGAAAAATTAGCAGTGTAAATCAAAATAAAACTGAAGCTACAATTAATGTTGATATTAGTAGTGGATTAAATGAACAAACAGAGTATAAACTACTTAAAGTAATGTTTACATCAAAACCACGATTAGCGAATGAAAATTTATCACCTGGTAATACAATTCCTAATACTAATGCAAATTATAAATTTACAACAGAAGCTGGACCAACAATATTAAATAGTTTAAGTGTTGATCAAAGTACAATTAGTAATAGTAATCAAACAATTCATGCTGTTTTCTCTGGTGTTAATAATGAATATAATAACCGTAAAGTAAAACTAATTTATCGTGATCAAAACAATGAAAAATACGAAACAGGTTTAATCACATTAACTAAAAATAAAAAGAATTATGATTTTACTATTAATAATTTAGTGGGAAATAGAAATTATACTTTTGAAAAAGTTCAAATTAGTAGTACATCAAACGATAATAGTTTTGTTGATTTAAGTAAAAATAATAGTTTAACTAATATCTTTAAACGTAGTCCATCAGCAACAAGTATTGAATATTCTGCTCCAACAACTTTAGGTGCAACGAATGCAACCTTTAAGTTAACAATTAAATCAGCTGATAAAGTTTTAGCAAACGATCAAGAAGTAAGTGTTTATTTACTAAAACAAGGTCAAACCCAAATTATTCCATCATTTAAATGAACAAAACGATTATCAAATGTTAAATCTGATGGAAGTCAAGCTGATTTAAATATTGATATATCAAGTGGATTAGAAGAACAAACTGAGTATCGTGTTGTTAAGGTTGAGTTTAAACAAAAACCACCCAAAGCTTATGAGAATTTATTAACTAATAACGTTGTATATAATGAAATTAATTCAAATCATAAATTTACAACGATTTCAGGTCCTACAACTATTAGAAGTATTAGTTCAACAAAATCTGAAGTTAAAGAAACAAACCAAACAATTAATGTGGTTGTTTCTGGAGTAAACAATAGTTATGTTGGACGTAAGATTAAATTAGCTTATAAAGACAATAATGGAACTATTGTTTGAACAAATGAAGTGCCATTAGCTGCTAATAACAAAAAAGACTATAGCTTTAATTTAAACAATTTAACAACTAACCGTGAATACACATTCTTTAAAGCACAAATTACTAATACAAACAATTCAAATAATTATAGTGATTTAACAACAACTGGTATTACACATAAATTTGGCGTGACTCCATATAATTCATATCTAACTATTAATAGCTCAAGTTGAGCAACTAATATTAGTGAGAATGGAGCTAATATTAGCGTTGATATTACTTCAACTGATCAAGTATTTGAAAATGATCAACAAGTTGAAGCAACATTTGTTTCAATGAAATCACCACAAGAAACAAAGAAATTTGTTGGTAAATTAAGTGGTGTTAATGTAAACAATAAAAACAACGCAAAAATTACTTGAATCCTAACAGGATTAAAACCAGAAACTGAATATAAATTAACAAACGTTAAATTTGTTAACAAACCACCTTTAGCAAAATGAATGCTAACAGCTAATAAAAACAATGTTGTATTTGGTGGTGCTCAAACATACAAATTCAAAACATTAAATGCTAAACCAACTATTGTAAGTATTGTTCGTGGTGATGTAAATAATCCAGGATTAATTACATTATTTAATCCAAACATGGAATTAGGTAAAGTTGATGTTACTTTATCAAGAGTTGCAAATCAATTCAATAATAAAAATGTACGTATTGTATATTCTTATATAGATAATAACAATGGTCATCGTACAAATTGAGAATCAGATCCAATTAAGTTAACAACTAATAATGCTAATAAACTATATCAATTTAGTTTAAGAAGATTGTTACCTAATAGAAGATATAAATTTGAACGTATTGAAATTCAAAATGGTTCAAGTTGAGAAACATTTATTGATAATACGAATAAACAAAATGAATTTAATTACAAACCATCTCAAACAAGAATTTCAATTCGATCTGGCAAAACATTTAAAAATGATACAAAAGTTAATGAAGCAACAGTGGAATTTGGTATTGATTCACAAGATAAATTCTTTGAAGAAAATCAAGAATATAGATTGATTTTTAGATCAACAAGAGATACATCGCATACAAAAGAATATACAGCAAGAGTAAGTGAAGTTTGAAACAATAATAATTCAGCTAATTTAATACATAAATTAACGAATTTAGATGAGTTAAGAGAATATTACTTAGATAAAGTTATTCTAGTTAATAGACCAAGCAAATTAGCTTATGGTCCAAACGAAAATGCTAATAATGAAATTTTCTCATCATCTGCAAGTAGTGAAAGATATACATTTATGTTATCTGGTAATTACAATGCTACAAAAGAAGGTGTTTGAGAAACGCCAACAACAACTTCTGCAAAATATAAATTTAATATTACAACAACCAATAATGGAACAATGTTAAATACAAATTCTAAATTTGAATTAGTATTTAATAAGGTTGGTGATAATACTAAATCATTTACACAAGTAACTAATTTAGTGCGTGAAGGTTATAAATGAATTCTTAAAGGTGAATTATTTAATTTAGAATCAAATACAGAATATGTTCTATCTTCAATTAGGGTTTCAAGACCAATGGCAAATGGTACATTTGATTTAGTATACAATACTAATATAAATATTATCGAACCAAACAAAGCTAAATTTAAAACACAAGATGTAACGCCTTCAATTGTTTCATTAACTTCAACAAATATTAATGAAACAACACAACAAATTAATTTAAATTTACAAAATGTTGATAGTCGTTATAACAATAGAAAAGTGCGATTAAGCTATGTATATAATGACCAAGGTCAAAAGTCGATAACTAAAGAAATTAGTTTAGTAGGTAGAAGGCAAAATTATGAAATTGAATTTAATAATTTAATTGCTAATCGTGTTTATACATTAAATAAAATTGAACTATTGAATCAAAATAATACAACAGTTCAAGAGCAGTTTGATAAATCAGCACAACAAATTCAAAAATCATTCACTTTAGAACCTAGTCGAACTAGTTTATCAAATTACACTTATGAAAATGACCAAGGATATAAATACTTAATGTTTGAAATTTCAAACAAAGACAAAGCCTTTATTTTAGCTCAAGGGCAAAGTATAATACCAAAAGTTTATATTAAAAATGTAACTAAAAATATAAAATATAATCTTGATTATTTCGCTTCACCTGAAATTACTCAAGACCCTATAACTAAAAAAATTATTATGAAAATCTATATTGGTTCAACTAATGATTTAAGTGAAGAAAACGAATATCAATTAATGAAAGTTTGGCTTAATTCAAAACCTAATAATGATTTAAATAAAAATATTAATAATAGTAATCAACACATTATTTATGAATATAATGCAAAACCTAATGTTAATAAATTATATGAATCTGATGCAGTTTATAAATTCACGCAAAGTAGATTTATTGGAACCTTTAAATCTATAATTAAAAATGAATTTGAAATTACCAACTATCCTGAAAGACATGTTAAATTTGGTGGTTATTTTGAAAACATTTTTAACCCAGGAGATGAACCTGTTTTAAATGCTCGTGTAGTTTATAAAAACCTAAGAGATAATAAATTATATTATTCATCTGAAGGTAAATTAAGTACTGAAGGAAATAACACAATTGGATTTAATGGTTGAAGTGACTTCCGTGTTAATAAACAAAATAAATTCACATCAGGTACATATGTATTTTGAGGAATTAAATATTGAGGTAAAACTGGCGAACAAGATGCTTATATTGCCTACATTGATGGAGTTGTTTCAAATCCAATAGGATTAGCAGAAATTTAATAAATTAAGAAAATAAAAAAACACCTAAGCTAAAGGTGTTTTTTTATTTTTTACCTTAAGTCAATTGAGATAATTGATTTAGCATAACCTGCAGGTGCGATATAAGCGTTTGCTTCACCTAATTTATTAGTTCAATATTTAACTCCATAAATTTCGTATTCACCAGTTGGCCAGTTTTTATTTTGTTTTAATCTAAATTCTGTTTGTTCTGCATAATTGCGATAATTTTGATTATTATATATAATACCTTTTTCAGAATAATATAGTTTTCCATCATTTTTACTACGCAATGCAATTCTTGCAAAAATTGGTGGATTTGCTTCGGTTGAAGTATCGATTTTTAAGTCTTCAAATTTACCAGTAAATGAAATAGCGAATTTGTATAAAATATTTGTATTAGTTTCTTTATCATATTCAATATTTATATATTGACATTAGTTTTTGATCTGTTAATCACGAAATTCCGCAATTATCAAATAAGTTAAAGCTAAAGACTTCATTACTATTATCATCGTATTCATAAACAATATTTTGCGCAGAATTATTAATATTTGTATTTAAGTCATTATGTGGTTTTTTATTAAAATGCACTTTTTCTAGAATAAATTGGTTATGGTCATTAATTATATTATTATTATTATTAATGATGTATTCAACTTTTAATTTGCCATTATCATTAAGTTTTGTAAGAATCCCTTCAACATATGTATTTGTAGTTCTATTTTTAATTTTAACTTCAATATCATAATCATTTGGATTGCCGTTATATCATTGATCATCATTTGAAATATTAAATGAAATTTTTTCAAAACCTTGTACATTAGCAGCTTTAAAGCTTTCGATTCTTGTTCTTGATGGGTTAGTTATGAAAATCTTTTTAATATTAGATGATGAATTAATTTGATAATTAATTGGTTCGTTTGTTAATATCTTAACTTCTTTTAGCGTGTATGAACGATTGTATACTAAATTACTAAAATGAAGTCTATAATCAACCTTATTTGTTTCTAATTTAATAGTTTGACAAATTTGTTATTTGCGACCATTATTTAAATATTCATAAGTTAATGACAAGATTTTATTGTTATATACTGAACTCATATTATCAAATTTTACGTTAATATCAATCTGGTTATTATTAACTGAATCAACATTAGTAATTGAAACAAGTTTTGGTTTACTTATTTGCGTTCTAAACTTAATGTTTTCCGGTTCGATAATGAGCATTATGAACCATATCAAAAGCTCCACAAAATAAAATGATTTTCATAATAAAACTCTCTTTGTTAATTAATAATTAAATGATCGCATATTTTGCAACTTTTAGTCCAACACATTTAGGTAAACGAACGCAAATTTGTTCAGCATTAGCGTTAATAACTAATAATCCCAATCCTGCAATACAAATGTTTGTTTTTTGGTTTTTATTTAATATTATTGTATGATCAATAAATTCGATGTCTTGGTCAACATAGTTAAATTTCGCTAATAAGTAACGATTATTAAAATTTGTTATAAAGTTTTCTAGTTTACAACGATGAATATCTAATTGTTATGAAACATATAGTGTAAATGTCGTTTTTTGGCCTTGTAAATATTGAATACCAACAAGTCCAGAAATCATAATTGCTTGTTGGGGATTAATTTGATAATTAATTGCTTTTGCACCATATGAAATCATGATTTATTTATTATCTTCATCACGCACATAATTTAAAATGTTTTCATCAAAACAAACCCCAGGCGCATCAATTATTTGGTGTTCTAATAAATTGATTTTATTTAAGTTAATTGTTGTGTTAGTATAACTACTAATTGTAAGTTTAGTTTTAATTTTATTTAATGCTAATAAAGCATTAATTAAGCTTGATTTTCCAACATTAGATTTACCTAAAAAAATAGATTTTTGTTTTTTGTTAGTAGCGTTTTTAATACAATCCATAACTTTTTTTAAACTAGTGTTTGAATGTGTTGAAACATAAACAATTTGTTGATTATTAAATTCATGATCTACAAGTGTTTTAATCACATTTTCATTAACTAATTCACTATTGTAACGATGTGGTAATAAATCAATTTTATTGACTAAAAAAATAATTTGTTCTTGATATTTTTTTAGTTCATCAATGATTGTATGTTCTAGATCTAAAATATCTAAAACCATAAAAATTTGTAAATTACTAAAATCTAAATTATCAATTGTATTTTTAATACTTTGGTTTAAATTAGTATGTACTTTTTCAAGTTTATTGTAATGAATTAGTTTAAAACAACGTTGACATAAATTTGTTTTTGTATCATTTAATAGCCAATCTTGTTAATTTCATCATTCAAAAAAGCGCCACAACCCTTACATTTATTATTTGTTATCATTAATCATTTTCTTCTTTCTCATTAATTAATTCTAATTGCAAATCATCTTGCTCTTGATTTTCATTGGTTTTTAATAATTCACTATCAAATTCATTTGCATACATACTAATTTTTTTAAAATCACTTATAACACTATCACTTAAAAAACTATCTTTAACAACATCAGTTATAATAAGATCATTTTCGTATTTATTAATTTTAGAATTTAATTTTATTGGTTTTGGATTTGGTAAATAGTATGGATTTATTTTTTGTTGTTCATCTAATAAATAGAAAACATTTTCATTACCAACTAAAAATGCTGCTAAAACGCTTTGTGCTTTTTTTGTTGGTAAATAAAGTGGTGATGGTGTCATTGCACGTTTTGATAATTTTAGCTCACTAATACTAAAACACTTATTACCTTGATCTAAAAAAAGTTGAATACTATAACCATTATTAGGAACGATTAGAATTGAACTAATTTCATCATTTGGTTTTAATTTCATGATTTTAATCCCTTTTGCTAAACGATTTAAACAATTAATTTCATGAACTAAAAACATTAACACTAACCCTAGTTTAGAAATTGCAACAACAAATTGATTATGATCTTTTTTAATTAAATTAGCACTAATTAAACCATCATTTTCATTTAGTTTCATAATACTAATTTGTTTGCTATTTTTATTTAAATCTAACTCATTTAATTCAATTCTTTTAATTAAATTTAGTTTTGAACCTAAAACTAATTGGTGTTCATCAACTTTAAATTGTTCATTGCATACATAAACTGCTACAACTTTTTCATTAGCATCAAATTTAGCATAATTATTTAAATGTTCACCAACATCTTTTCAACGCATACAACTAATTTTATGTGCAATTAAATTAATTAATTTTGCTTTTGATGTAATAATTAAAATTCGATCATGCGAATTAATTACATTATGATAAAAAAGAAGATCATTAGTTTTTAGTCCTAATTCATCATATTTTGAAGATTCAAATGATTTTTTAGAAACAGTTTTAATATATCCATCACGACTAATAACTAAATTTAAACTTTGTTTTTCAATCATTTGATCTTCATTAACTTCAGCTTTTATAAACTCATCAAATAATTTTGTTTTACGTTGATAACCAAATTCTTTTTTGAATTCAATCATTTTTTGTTTTAAATAATTTTTGCGAACTTGAAGTGATTTAATTCGCTCTTTTAGTGTTTTAGCTTGTTGTTGAAGACTTTCTCATTCATTTCTTAAATCAAATATATCTGTGCGTGTTAAATTATGCAAACGCATCATAATAATTGCTTCAGCTTGATTATTAGTAAAAGCAAATGTTTGAATTAAAGCATTTTTTGCGTCTTGGCGTGAATCACTAGCCCGAATAATTTTAATAATTTCATCGATTAAATCAACACATTTAATTAAACCTTCAACAATTTCAATACGTAATAAAACTTTATTTAAATCATATAAATCAACTTTATTAATAACATCAAGACTATGGTTGATTTGCGCATCTAGATACGTTGATAAACTTACAAGTGTTGGTGTTCGATGAACAATTGCAATAAATTTTGTATTATAACTAATTTCCAAACTAGTTTTTTTGTATAAATAATTTTTAACATTTTCTAAATTAACATCTTTTTTAGTATCAATGATAATGCTAACACCCTTAGCATCTGATTCATCACGAACTTCGATTAAACCAGCAACTTCTTTATTGTAAATAATATCTTCAATTTCTTTAATAATTAAAGCTTTATTTGTTTCATAAGGAATGGAATTAATAATGATTTGATTAATTTTTGCTTCACTTGTTTTAAATTCAATTGAAGCTCGGATTACAAATTTACCTTCACCAGTTTTGTGAGCATTTGCACATCCATTTAAATCATGAATTTCTCCCCCTGTTGGGAAATCTGGCGCTGGACAAATTTTAATTAATTTTTCAATACTACAATCTGGATGATCAATTCGATAAATTAAAGCATCAAAAACTTCATTAGGATTATGAGGTGGAATACTTGTTGCATATCCTGAAGCAATTCCTGTTGCTCCATTAATTAATAAGTTAGGAAAAAGTGATGGTAAAATTGATGGTTCTTTTTCACTATCATCAAAGTTTGGACTAAATTTAACTACATCTTTTTTTAAATTAGTTAGCATTACACTAGCAATTTTTGATAAACGTGTTTCTGTATAACGCATCGCAGCAGCGTTATCACCATCAATCGAACCTTTATTACCATGCATATCTAATAAGCATAAATTATTTTTTCAATCTTGACTCATTCTTACCATAGCTTCATAAATTGATGAATCACCATGAGGGTGGTATTTACCAATTACTTCCCCAACTGTACGTGCTGATTTTTTGTAAGGTTTGTCATGAAAAATTCCTAATTCGCTCATGGCATACAAAATACGTCGTTGAACGGGTTTTAAACCATCACGAATATCTGGTAAAGCACGATCTTGAATAATATATTTTGCATATTTAGCATAACTTTCACCAACAATGTTGTCTAATGGTGTATTAATAATTTTTTGTTGATTTACACTCATAGTTTTTATTTAGACTCCTCATTATTGATTTGTAATTCATCAATGACACTAAAATCAATATTATTATCAATTCATTGTCTTCGAATACTTACATCATTACCCATTAAAGTATTGATTTGACGTTCAGCTTGTAAAATATCATTGATATTAACTCTTAAT
Organism: Ureaplasma urealyticum serovar 8 str. ATCC 27618; assembly: GCF_000169535.1. Lineage (NCBI taxonomy): Bacteria > Bacillati > Mycoplasmatota > Mycoplasmoidales > Mycoplasmoidaceae > Ureaplasma > Ureaplasma urealyticum. Next base: position 559,509 of record NZ_AAYN02000002.1, on the reverse strand, counting down.
AATAAACGCTTACTTGGATCCATGGTTGTTTCAAATAGTTGATCAGCATTCATTTCACCAAGTCCTTTATAACGTTGAATTTCATAATTTTTTTGTTCTTTTTTTAATTGGTCTAATTCCACATCATCTCAAGCATAAAAGAACTTTTTAGTGTTTTTATTTGTTAGTTTATAAAGTGGTGGTAAAGCAATATAAATATTGCCATTTTCAATTAATGGACGCATAAAACGATAAAACAATGTTAGTAATAAAACTTGAATATGACTACCATCAGTATCAGCATCAGTCATAATAATAATTTTGTGATATTTTAATTTTTTTAAATCAAATTCAGCACTAATTCCTGTACCTAAACAAGTAAAAATTGAAGCAATTTCTTCATTTTTTAAAACATCGACTAAACGTGCTTTTAAAACATTAAGAACTTTACCTCTCAAAGGTAAAATTGCTTGATATTTCTTATTTATTCCAAGTTTAGCTGATCCACCAGCTGAATCACCCTCTACTAAAAATAGTTCATTTAAAGTTGGATCTTTACTTTGAGCAGGTGTTAGTTTACCACCCATTCCACGTTCTTCTTTAATTTTTTTAACTTTTTTAGTTTCTTCACGAGCACGTTTAGCAGCTAATTTAGCATCTCGTGCAACAATTGCTCGATTAACTAAATCTAAGGCTTGTGTTTTATTTTCTTCTAATCAAAAACTAAAATTATCTTCGATTGTTTTTTTACTGCTTCATTTGCTTCTGGTGTGAACAATTTATTTTTAGTTTGCCCTTCATAACTAATTAAGCTTTCTGGGATTCGTAGTGAAATTACACTAGATAAACCTTCACGAATGTCATCACCTTCTAAGTTTTTATCTTTTTCTTTAAGTAAATTATGTTTTCGTGCGTAATTATTAACAACACTTGTTAAAGCATTTTTAAAAGCGTTTTCATGCACACCACCTTCGCTAGTTTTTACAGAATTAGCGAATGAAACCATGATTTCATTGTTTTGATCACTATATTGAAAAGCAACTTCAACATCGATTTTATTAATGGTATTTTTAAAAAAATAACATCAGAAAATGTTTTTTTGGTTTCATTAATAAATTTAATAAAATCAATTAAACCTTGATCATTAATAAATTCGTATTTTTTATTGTTGATTTTATCTTCAAAACTAATTTTTAAATCTTTTATTAAAAAAGTTGATTCATGCAAACGTTCCTTAATTGTATTTGGATTAAAAAATAAGTTTTTAAAAATTAAAGGATCTGGTAAAAAATGAATTAGCGTTCCTGTTTTTTTGGTTGTACCAATCACTTTTAGTGGTTGATCAATATGTCCCCCATTACTAAATTTTGCTTGATAAATTTTTTGATCACGATACACTTCACAAATTAATCAAGCACTTAAAGCATTAACCACTGATGAACCAACACCATGCAAACCACCTGCGGTTTTATATGCGCTTTCATCAAATTTTCCCCCAGCATGTAAAACTGTTAGTACAGTTTCAACTGTAGAAATTTTTGTTTGAGGATTAATATCAACTGGAATTCCTCGACCATCATCTAAAATACTAATTGAATTGTCTTCATGCAAAACAACGCTAATGTTTTTTGCATTAGCATTCATAACTTCATCAATTGAATTATCAACAATTTCTCAAACTAAATGGTGTAAACCAGCACTACTTGTTGATCCAATATACATTCCAGGACGTTTGCGAACAGCTTCTAATCCTTCTAGAATTTTAATAGCGCTACCATCATATTTGTTTGCCATAAAATTCTATCTTCCAATCTTTACTCAATCAGGTTCTGTATAAAATGGTTGGTCTTGATTAATATTATCGTAGTATAAACCTGCATCTAAATGACCAATTTCATGTTGAATACAAATAGCAATAATTCCACTAAATTCTTTATCAATAAATTGTTCACTAATCAAATCATAGGCTTTAACATGAACTTTTTCATATCTAATTACATATCCAGAACGATCATGATCAACAGATAAACATCCTTCGCCAGGATTTAAATAAGCACGTTGTGATGAACGTTTAGTAATATGTGGATTAATTAATAAATAATGATGTTCTTCATTTCCATCATCAAAATGAATATAAGTTGCACGTTTGTTTCAACCAACTTGGTTTGCAGCAATTGCAATCCCAGCACGAATTTTATATTTTTTAGCCTGGTTGTGATAACAAACATCAATGTATCGAACCATCTTTTTAAGATAATAAATATCATCTTTTGATAATTCATAACCTTGTATATCTTGAGTGACTTCACGTAAAACGGGATGTGGATCTTTAAAGATTCACTGTGGATTTGGTTTTAAATTTGCGTTTAATAAATCTAAAAATTTAACGTTATACATTTGCTTACTTCCTATTTTTTGAAATCAAATTATAATTTGATGGTTATTATTGTTTAAATTAACCTATCTTTATTTTAATAATTATAAATGATATAAAAGTTTACAATGTAATATTATTGATGAACTAATTATCTAAATTTAATTTATCTTGTTTAAAAACGCTTTAATTATGTTAATTAATTATAAATATTCTTTTAATTTCCATATAATAATATAATGTGTTATTAAATTAATGATTAGGTGGGAATAACATGCTTGATAAGCAAGAAATAATAGAATCGATTTTACAAGCAGATGCTACAAAGGGTGGTAATAGTAATTTTTTAATGATTTTAATCATTATTATTCCTATCATACTAGTTGTAGTTTTCATTATGCGTAAAAAACGTAAACAAAATGGTGAAAATCAAGCTAACGTTAACAATAAAGATAAATCAGATACAAACGAAGTTTGAGCCACAATCAAAAAATATTTACGTAGCATTGATGACAAGGGAAAAGAAGTTATTGATTCATATGTTGTTAAACGTGCTGAGCCTCATAATTTAGCTCAAATGACAAAACAACAAAAAATTGATTACAAAAACGAACAAAAAGCTATTAAAGCACTTAAAACAACTAATCCAGAGCAATACAAAATTGAAATGGAGCGAATCAAAAAAGAAAAACGTGCTAAACCTAAAGAATTATATGTTGTTTTATTTACGACAAGAAATGCTAAAACTTTAGTAGTAGATGAACCACGAGCAATTGAATGTGAAGTACGTTTAGTTAAGGTTAATAAAAAAGAAAATCGTCGTGAAATTGATGTTGTACGTGCTTTAGATTATGATGAAGAAATGTTATGAATTGAACCAATTAAAGCTAAAGATGATGAAATTTATAACAAGAGATTAGAAGCTGATAAGAAAAAACAACAAAAAGCAGCAGAACGACGTCAAAAACAATTAGAAAAACAAAAAAGCAAAACGAAATAATAACTCCAATCCTAAAGGAGTTATTTTATTATTTTTATAGTGTTTTTAATGCTATTTAAAAGGAGTTTATTAAAATGAAATACAATGTAATGTTTTTTGGTACGCCAGAGATTGCTAAAATTGTTTTAGAAACATTATTTAATATGCCTGAAGTTAATTTGATTGGTGTTGTAAGTCAACCAGATTCTCATTTTGATCGCAAAAAAAATGTTGTTTACTCACCTGTAAAACAATTTTGTTTAGATCATGATATTAAATTGTTTCAACCACAAAAAATTAAAGAAATTGAAGAAGAAATTCGTAGCCTTGCACCAGATATTATTATTACTTGTGCTTTTGGACAATTTATTAACCAGGGAATTATTGATATTCCTAAATACAAAATTGTTAATGTCCATGCTTCACTTTTGCCAAAATTACGTGGTGGAGCGCCCATTCATTATGCTATTTTAAATGGTGATTTACAAACAGGAATTACTTTAATGCATACGATTAAAAAAATGGATGCAGGTAATATTTTGTTTCAAAGATCTTTAGCGATTAATGAGCAAACTACAACAAAAATACTAACCTTAGAATTAGCTAATCTTGGCGCATTAATGATCAAAGAGCATTTTTTAGAATTAGTAAAATCAGATTTAGTTGGAATTCAACAAGATGAAAACGATGTTAGTTTTGCTTATAATATTCAAAAAAACCAAAACATTATTGATTTTAATAAACCCGCTTTTTTTGTAAATCGTTTTGTTAACGCTATGTATGATAAGCCAATTGCTATTATGGAATATAATGATGTCTTAATTAAGGTTCATCAAATCAAAATTACGAATCAAAAATCAACACAAAAACCAGGCACAATTGCAATTTCTAAACATCAAATTTTTGTAAGCACGCAAGATTTTAATGTAGAACTATTATTAATTCAACTACCAAATAAAAAACCCCTAGCACCAAAAGCTTTATTAAATGGCAAAAACCCTTTTAGTAATTAGAGTTATTAAATTGTTATAATTTAACAATATTAGCGTAGAAAGGATAGTAAATGAATTTAAAGCATTCAAAAACTTCTTGATTTAAAAAACCCTTTCAAACCAATACCCGTTTTAAATCTCCTCTTTTATATAAATTTTTAATTACATCATTTTTTGTTGTCATTCCAATGATTGTTTTCTTTATTTTATATGGCGAGATAAATCTTTTAGGTTTTAATGGAATAGTTGGTGCAAATGGTCGATGATATGGCGAAGGTTTTAAGTTAGATGAACACCAACAATGAGTTGTAGGAGTTAAAGATTTTTATCATTGAAATCCTATTGTATATGATCAACTAAAACCAAAACCAGATGCTTTTATGATTGAAAAAATGCAAGCATTGGTTACTAAAATTACTAACGAAAGAAATCATGGTGTTGAATTTGGAACTAGCATTATTAGTTCATATCCAGTATGAGTAGCGATGTTCTCAACATTAGGATTAGCAATTATTGTATGTAGTATTTTAGCTTTTAGTACTCCAAAAATTCGTTGAGATATTCTTACTCCAGTTGTTTCATGTTGGTTTGGAATGTTTATTTTAATTGTCTCAGGATTTATTCCTAGTCAAATTTGGGGATATTTAGTACGATTTTTAATTTTAGTAGTGGCTTTTGTTTTACCAATCTTTATCATGGCAAAAATTACAAACGCAATTATGAATCGTTCAAAACATTTTGAAACATATGCTGCAGATTTATACAATGAGTTCAAAGATTCAGAACAATACTATAATGAGTTTAACAAAAAACGTTTAGAATTAAAAAAACGTAATAAAGCAAATGAAAAAACAAAATATAAAGTAGAAGATGATTATGAAGGAAAATAAGCATGGCATTCATTGATAAATGTAAGATTGTATTAATTGCTGGCAATGGTGGTGATGGGATTGTTTCATGACGACGTGAGACCCATGTTCCAGAAGGTGGTCCAGCTGGGGGAAATGGTGGTAATGGTGGTTCAATTTGATTTGTTGGAAATCATAATGAAACCTCATTAGAATTTTTAAAATACAAAAAAATTATTCGTGCTAAACACGGCGAAAAAGGCGATATTAAAAATCAACATGGTGCGAATGCTGAAGATGTTTTTATTAATGTGCCATTAGGAACAGTTGTTTATGATGCTATTACAAATGAAATCTTAGCTGATATTAATATTGACCAACAAAAATATTTGGTTGCTCAAGGTGGTTTGGGTGGTCATGGAAACACACATTTTAAATCAGCTTTTAATAAAGCTCCAAATCTTTATGAATTAGGAGAATTGGGCGAAAATATTGAAGTTGTACTAGAATTAAAAACCATTGCTGATATTGGCATTATTGGTTTACCAAATGCTGGAAAATCAACTTTAATTTCTTCTTTTACAAATGCTAAACCTAAAACTGCTAATTACATGTTTACAACACTAAATCCTGTTTTAGGAACAATTTATCGTGATCAAAATCGGATTATTTTTGCTGACATTCCAGGCTTGATTGAAGGAGCGCATACTGGTGTTGGTTTAGGTCATGATTTTTTAAAACACATTGAGCGTTGTTTTTTATTAATTCACTTAATTTCTTTAGATCCAAATGATAACTCTGATATTATTAGTGCTTATGAAACTATTGTTAATGAACTAAAACAATACAAACAAAGTTTAGTTAATAAACCAATTGTTTTAGTTGCTAATAAAATTGATCAAATTGGAGCGTTAGAAAATTTACAAATCCTTAAAGAGCATTTAAAAGATAATCAATATATTAAAGTTATTTCAGCATTAACAAATTTACATGTTGATGCAATGTTAGATGATGTGATAAAAATCTATTTTGATCAAAAAAAGATTTATGAACAACGTTTAAAAGAACATTTACCAGTTGATCAAATTTTAAAATGAGCAAGTGATACTCCTAAAAATAAAGAATTAGATAAAACGATAAAAATCGTCAAAGTTGATGATCATGTTTTTGAAGTTTTTGGTGAATATTTAAAATATTGAGTTCATCGTATTCCTTTAAAAACTCAAGATAATTTAATTCGGTTTAATCAAAAACTTCAAAGTATTAATTTTAACCAACAATTATTACAAGCTGGCGCAATAGCTGGTGATAGTATTAAAATATATGATATTACATTAGAATTTGAAGAGTAAGTAAACTATGAATAATGATTTAGTTAAATATTTACAATGATTAAAAAATGATTTTATTAAGTTTTTAAATGATGCTCAAACTAATAATATTATTTTAGGAATTTCAGGTGGTGTTGATAGTGCATTAACACTAGCTATTTTAAATGATTTAAAAAAAGAGTATGCTTTAAATATCTATGCTTATTTTTTAGATATTCACAATTCAAATTTAGATTATGAATGCGTTAGTGAACTAAAAAAAGTTTATCCTAATATTGAAATAATTAATCTTGTTGATATTTATAATAGTTATCGTTTGTTGATTAATAAAAAAACAAATGATAATTATGTTCTTTATAATTTAAAACCAAAAATTCGCACTAACTACTTATATGCAATGGCAAATGCGTATAGAGGTGTTGTTGTAAGTAATTTAAATTATGATGAATATATTTTAGGTTTTTTTACAAAACATGGTGATAGCGCTGCTGATTATCATATGCTAATTGGTTTATTAAAAAAACACATTTATGAATTAGGTGCTTACTATAGCTTACCAACTAAAATTTTAAATCGTGCTCCAACACCTTCAAACGAAGATGATGAACATCAAACAGATGAGAGTTTTTTTGGTTTTACATACGCTGATCTTGATCAATTTTTACTATATCGTAAAATTGATCCTACAATTGCTGATATGATTAAAAAACGCTATGAAATTAATGCTCATAAACATTTTGTTTTTGATAAGAAAAAATTATTTTTGAATTATAAATTAGGAACTAAACATGAATAATAAAAAAAGCAAAAAATTTTATGATTTTTTAAAAACAATCAAGGGTTTTAAAGTAATTACAATTATTTCATACATCTTTGTTGCTATCTTATTAGCAATACTTATATGATCAGCAGTTCGCTTATCATATTATGTTGAAGATTATTATGCACGAATTGATGATTATAATGAACTAAAACAAAATATTATTAAAATTTTTAAAACAAAAGATTTTCGCTTAGATTCACCTTATAATCAAATTAAAATGTTTAAATATGGTTCGATTATTGGTGTAAGTTCGTTTTTAATCATTATTATTAATATTAATATTTTTGCTTATTGATCATACTCGAATGTTTATATTCCAGAATTAAAAGATAAAAAACTAGTTAAAAACTGGTTCCGTAATTTTCAAAAAAATAATAAAGTTCAAAAAACAGATAAACAAGAACAAGAAGATCTTAAAAAAGAAAGCGAGTAAATATTTATGGATATTGCTAATCTAATTCAAAATTTAAAACAAACCTTACAAAATGCAAGTAATGAACGTCATTTGATTGAACTAAAAAATATTTTTGTAAAACAACATTTATTACCACTATATGATGAACTAAAAAAAAGTGATAACAAAAAAGAAATGGGTTTGTTAATTAATGAATTTAAGCAACAAATTGAATTAATTACAAACCAAGCTTTAGTGGAATTAAACAATAAAAGCGATCAAATTGATTTAAAAAAATGAGCAAATAAAACTTTATTTACTCCCTTTATTAAAAATGGGCATCATCACATTATTAATAACATTATTGATGATATTGCCCAATTTTTTAAAAAACTAAACTTTGAGATTGTAAGTGGCCCAGAAGTTGTTTCACCAGTTTATAATTTTGATCATTTAAATATTGATGAAAATCACCCAGCAAGAGCAACTGCTGATTCTTTTTTTATTAATTCTGTACAAATGTTACGTACTCATTGTACAACCACAACTGCTCAAGTTTTAGAAAACAATCCTCACAAAGACATTCGCATTATGTCTTTTGGTAATGTTTATCGAAAAGATGATGATGATGCAACTCATAGTCATCAATTTAACCAAGTTGATTTTGTATGAGTTAAAGAAGGTTTAACCGTTGCTAATTTAAAATGATTAATTGATAGTTTAATTAAATATTTATTTGGTCAGAATTTAAAAACACGCTATCGCTTAAGTTTTTTTCCATTTACTGAACCTTCGTTTGAGGTTGATGTTCAATGTTTTAAATGCGATTTAAAAGGATGTGCTGTTTGTAAAAAAAGCACATGAATTGAAATCATGGGAACAGGGATGTTACATGAAAACGTTTTAAAAGCTGCTAATATTAATGATATTAAAACAGGAATGGCTTTTGGTGTGGGTATTGATCGGATTGCTATGTTAAAGTATGAAATTGATGATATTCGTTATTTATATTCAAACAACTTTAAATTTAATGCCCAAATTAAATAAATTCCTAAATTCAATGAAAGAGTAAAAAAAAGATGATTTTAAGTTTAAATTTATTGCATAAGATTAGTCCAAAACTAAAAAAGATTTCTTTAAATGAATTATGTACAGCTTTAATGGATTTAGGTTGTGAAGTTGAAACGATTAATACCATTAAACCAAGTACTAATTTAGTTTTTGCTAAAGTATTAGAAAAAACTAAACATCCTAATGCTAATCATTTAAATTTAGTTAAAGTTAAAGCAAATCAAGAAGTTTATGAAATTGTTTGTGGTGCAGATAATTTTAATGTTAACAATTGAGTTGTTTTAGCTAAGATAAATGCTGAATTAGCTAATGGTTTAAAAATTACACCACGTGAACTAAGAGGGTATGTTTCAAATGGAATGTTGTGTGCTTATAGTGAAATTAATCCTGAAGTTGCTCATTTTTTAGGACAAACCGATTTGGATGGAATCTTAGTTTTACATGATAGTTATGATCATTATAAAACACCAAATCAAATTTTTAATTTAGATGATGTTATTTTAGATTTATCAATTCCCTCAAATCGAAATGATTTAAATGGTTATTTTTGAATGGCTAAAGAACTATGTGCTTATTTTGATTTAGAATATGTAATTGATGCGACAATTAACCATCGCTCACATAAAGAGATCGTTAATGTAAGAATTTTATCTGATGATGTTAATTCATATGGAATGATTGAAGTTAAAAATATTCAAAACTATACTTTAAAATGAAATACTAAAAGTGTATTAGTTAATAACCAAATCAAAATTGTTAATAATTTCGCTGATAACATGAATTTTTTAACACTACTAACTGCTAATCCTCTTCATGCTTTTGATGCACATAAGATTAGTGGTCAAATTATTGTTAAAAACGCTGAAGAAGATAGTATTTTATTAGGTTTAGATCAAAAAGAGTATGCAATTAAAAAAGGTGATCTAATTATTGTAGATGATCAAAAGATTTTAGCATTAGCTGGTATTATTGGTTCAAATGATTCTAAAATTGATAATAATACAACAACTGCTTATATTGAATGCGCTAATTTTAATCCCTTATTAATTGCAAACACTGCACGTCGTTTAAAAATTAATACAACAGCAGCAATGCGTTTTAGTAAACCTTTAACTAATTATGTTACTAAAGCTACTTTAAAAAAATTATTAGCACATTTTAAATTAGATGCAAAACTAATTTGTTATTTCAAACATTTAGTTCATAATGTTATTAAAAATAAAATTGATCAAGTAAGTGATTTTGTGGGTACAAAAATTAATTTGGACACTGCACATACTTTTTTAAAACGTTTGGGCTATAAAATCAATAAAACTAATTTAATTACACCAAGTCATCGATATGATGTTTTAAATGAGTTTGATGTTTATGAAGATATTATGAAAAAATTTAGTATCCAACAAATTAAACCCCAACCAATTAATTTTGATATTTTAAGTTTTAAAAACAATATTGCTTATGACTTTGAAAAAAAAGTTAGTGATTTTTTAGTTGATCAAGGATTGTTTGAATGTAAAACTTATAATTTAAAAAGCCAAACACAAGCTTATGAATTTGATTTCTTTAATTTTCAACAAGCTTATGAAATTAATAATCCAATTTCAAATATACGTTCACATCTAAAACTAAATAATCTTAATTCTTTACTTGAAGTATTAGAATACAATCAAAATCAAAAAAATGAATTAGAAAATATCTTTGAAATTTCAAAGATTAATCCAATCAATTCAAATCAACAAACAATTTTATCAATTGTTTTATGTAAACCATTGATTAATGCAAAACTTAATGATTCAATAGTAGTTAATAATTTCGTAACTACAAAAGCTTTATTACACGTTTTATTAACAAAATTAAATATTAGTTATGTATATGATACAAATCATATTGTTAATGAACTATATGAAAATAATCAATTAGCTTTAGTTAATGAAAACAAACAGGTTTTTGGTTTTATTGGTCAATTAAAAAATCAAATCAAAAAAACATATGGTTTAAATAATGATATTTTTGTTATTAATTTAAATTTAACTAGTTATTTAAATCAAGAACAAGCAATTACTAAAGTGATTAAACCAAGTGTATATCATGATATAGTGCGTGATGTTAGTGTTAAATTAGCTTCTAATGTTGATTTAAATGATGTAATGGATAATATTGAAAAAATTAAAAATATTAGAAAAGTTGAAATTAGTGATCTTTATGTAAAAGATGATGAAATCATTTATACTTTTAAATACTATATTAATGATTACTCATCTAATTTAAGTAGCGAGCAAATTGCAGTTATTGAGCAAGAAGTTAATAACTATTTAAAACAATTCTAATTTTATAAATTTTTATTAACAACTAAACACCCTTTAGGGTGTTTTCTTTTTGTTTTGAAAAATTTGTCCTAAAATTGTTATATTTGTTTTTGTAATGTGTTAGAATTTTATTGCATTAATATCAGGAGTAGAAATTAAATATGAAAAAAGTTGATATTGTTAATCTAATTAAATACCATGTTAGTAATGATGAAAATAGTTTTATTAATCAAGCTAATGAAATTGCTAAATATTTTGATGATCATGGTGATAATGAAATTGCGAGTTATATTATGGGACTAATTAGTCGTTCTAATGTTTTTACTCCTCAATCGTTAAAAAGTGAATTAACATCTGATTTTTTTGAAAAAGTTGATTTGCACAAATTTGAACCACTACCAATACCTGAAGCTATTCAAAAAGAAATAGATGGTTTAATAAATGCATATAAAAAGGGATTTGATTTAAATAAATTTTTATTTAAAGGACCACCAGGAACTGGAAAAACTGAATCTGTTAAAAGTCTTGCACGTCTTTTGAAAAAAGAATTATATAAAGTTAATTTATCTTCGATTGTTGATAGTATGTTAGGAAGAACAGCTAAAAATATTAAAGAATTGTTTGATGAAATTAATGCGTTCCCTAATCCAGAAAATGTTCTTATTTTATTAGATGAAATAGATGCTATTACAATGGATCGTATTAATAATAATGATTCACGTGAAATGGGACGAGCAACATCAACAATTTTAACTTGTTTAGATAACTTAAATAAATCAATTTTATTAATTGCAACAACTAATTTACATCAATATTTTGATGATGCACTACTACGTCGATTTGATTATGCTATTGATTTTTCACATTATGAAAAAGAAGATATACAAGATATTGGATGAATTATTTTAGAATACTATTCACAACGAATGGAAAATATTAATAAAAACAAAAATTTGTTTAAGAAAATCATTAAAAATGCCAAAGTTATGCCTTATCCTGGAAAATTAAAAAATCTAATTAAATCATCATTAGCATTTTCTGATCCTAACGATCCTAATGAATATTTAAAACGATTATATTATGATTTGGTTGATAATCATCTAGATATTAATATACTAAAAGAACAAGGTTTTACAGTCAGAGAAATTGAAACCTTAACTGATATTTCAAAAAGTAAAATCGCAAAAGATTTAAAGGAAAATAAAGATTATGAATAATATTTTAGAATTAAAAGGTTCAATATATTCAAAATCAAATCCTAATAAACCAGGGCCACGTAATCTTCCAGCAAAACAAAGTATTAGTTTAGATCATATTAAAAAAATTGTAAAAGATTTGCAAACAAGTTTAGATGAATGAGAATCATATACTGATTATGGAGTTAATCCTATTATAAATATCACTTATAAAAAAATAGTTGCTAAAAGTAATCGTGCTAAAAAAATGTTTTCTTTTGACGAAAACAAAGAATGTGATCCAAATTATTTTGTTATTGGAGAAAGATATGCTGATAAAAATAAAAAACATATCATAACTTATAATATTAGTAAACAAAATTTAAATGAAACAATTGAAAAAATAAAAACTGTTATTTCTATGCTTGAAAATAATTTTAAAACCATTGATATTAATTTTGAAGGCATTAGCTATAGTTTTATTGCAGATATTAATGCGAATAAATATAAAAAGATTTTTGATAATAACAAAATTTCAAAAACAACATTTGTTAGTCTTATTGTTGATTGTTATTATATTGAGAATATTAATTGTAATTACTCTGATGTCTTATTAGAAGATAATGCCATTATTACTTTCTATAAAACCAATAAAAATATTGTAGAAATTTTACAAGAAATTGGGATTAATTTAAATAATAGTAAAATTATTAAAGATGAAAACTTTTATTTGCGAATTGATGAATTAAAAATTGTTAAAGAAAAAATCCCTTATTTAATTTCTATGGGAGTAAAAGATCTAAATCAGATTGATTTAGATCAATCATTAGATTATATTGATGACTCAATAAAAACAACGCTAAAAATTCACAAACCAACAAATGAACCTACAATTGGCGTTATTGATACTATTATTGTTGATCATACACAAGTATATTTTCATGAATGAATAGATTATCATTATGAAAATAGTAAAGAACTTGAACCAATTTTAAAAGAAGAAAACCCAATTCATGGTTTAGAAGTGAGCTCGATTATTGTTAATGGCCCAAGTTTTAATCCTAATTTAGATGATGGATGTGGTTTTTTTAGAGTGCGTCATTTTGGTGTTATGGGTCAAAATTTCACTACATTTGAACTTATTAAAAAGATTCGATCAATTATTGAAAACAATCAAGATATTAAAGTTTGAAATTTATCATTAGGAACAAAATATGAAATAAAGGATAATTTTATATCGATTGAAGCTAGTATTTTAGATGACATTCAAGCTGAATATGATGTGATTTTTGTTGTCTCTGGAACAAACAAAACAAGTAAAGAATCCAAAAATTATAAAATTGGTAGTCCAGCTGATTCAATCAATAGTTTAGTAGTTAATGCTGTTAATGATCAACAAGAACCTGCATTTTATACTCGCAAAGGTATTGTTTTATCTTTTTTTAATAAACCAGATCTTGCTTATTATGGAACTTGTTATGTTTTTGAAAGTAATAATAAAGTTAAAAAAGTTCAAGGAACATCATATGCTGCTGCTTGAATTAGCCGTAAACTTGGATATTTAATTAACATCTTAGGATTTAGTCGCGAAGTTGCTAAAGCTTTATTAATTCATGCTGCAGCTGATTCTATTAAAGAAAATCATGATTTTTCATTTCTTGGATATGGTGTTGTACCTATTAAAATTAATGACATTGTTTATGCAAAAGATAATGAAATCAAATTTTTTATTAATGGTAGTATTAGTGAATATGAAACATATACTCACACAATTCCTATTCCAACTGAAACCAATAAGCATCCTTATTTAGCAAAAGCAACTTTATCATATTTTCCGCAATGTTCACGTAATCAAGGAGTTGATTACACTAACGTTGAATTAGATTTACATTTTGGAAGAATTGACGAAGATAAAAAAAGTATTATTTCAATTAATAATAATTTACAAGATGAAGATAAAATGCTTAATTTATTTGAAGGCGATGCACGAAATTATTTTCGTAAATGAGATAACATTAAATACATTAGTGATTATTCACTAAAAAATGTTAAACCACGTAAAGCTTATGGCGATGGTTTCTGAGGTTTTTCACTCAAAGCAAAAACACGCTCTAATTACAATGTTTATGATAAAAAACTAAAATTTGGATTAGTTTTTAGTTTCTTTGAAATTAATAATAAAAATCGTATTCACGAATTTATTAAATCGTGTTTATTTAATGGTTGATTAGTTAAATCAATCAGTGTTGATGAAAAGATAAACTTATACAATAAATTACAAGAAAAAATAGATATAAAATAAAAAAAATCTATTTTTGCGAAAGGCGGTGATCATACAATCACAAATACCCACAAAAATAAATTCTATACTAATTAATGTGCATTTTGTAATTATGCATATTAATCTACTTTTCAATTAAATATTATAGTATAAAATTTCATTTTTGTCATTATTTTAAAAAAGTTACTTCAAAATAGTAGCAATTTTAATCATTAACATCTTTATAAAAAAAGGAGATAAATTTTTATGACAAAAGATGATTTATTTTTCGCATCAATTCTTAAAGATGCAAAATTTATTACAGACTTAGAAATTCCCTTAATTAAAAGGGAAGAAAAATGTGATTTAAATAACATTGTTTCGTTTAATAGCAAGATAAAAGACCTTCATAATTTAGAAAATTTATTCTTTCATTTCTATGATGTTAATCTAAAATTTGAAGATTATTTAAAACTTTTTAAATATAAAAAGTTTGCAAAAATAAAGTTTTGCAAAGGAATAATCATGCCCAATCTTAATATTAAAGATAATGAAAATATTATTGAATATATTTATAAAATTTACCAAAATCGACAATTAATTTATTTTTTTCAAAAACATGGTTTAATTGTAATCCCAACAATTGATTGATATGATTTTTTGTCAATTAATTATTCACTTATAAGTTTATTTAAATATGGAATTTATGCAATAGATATTCGCAATAAAATCAACAATGATTTAAATATTAAATGTTTTAAAAAATGTATGCGAAAAATTATTTTAAAACTAAAACCTTTATCAATTTGATTTTATGATGATAATAAACAAATTAAAGTAGATATTTTTGCTAATAAAAATAAATTAAATTTTTTAGATATATCAAATTTAGTATTAGGATTTTTTAACAAAAAAATAAAGAACAGGAGCTATACAACAAATGAAAAATAGCAAAAAAATAATTAATATCATAAAAAATAATTCTTATTTTAAATGCAAGGAGCTACCAAACATGAATTTAATTAACTTTATGGTGAAAAGCAAAAATTGAAATATTGACACTATTAAAGCAAACAATACTATCATTCCAATTGATATTGTTCCATTTGAAAAACATCATAAAATTATAGATAAAAAGAAAGTAGTTTTACATTTTTACATGTTTGATAATAGTTTTAAACAAGTAATTAATAATCCAAATAAGTATGTTAGCATTTTAAAACAATTTGGCGGTATTATTTCGTTTGATCTTTCATTATATATTGATATGCCACTTAGCTTACAAATGGTAAATAAGTTTAAAAATCATAAAGTAGCAGCATATTTACAAAAACTTGGCATTAACGTTATTCCAAATGTAAGATGAGGGGATGAACGAAGTTTTAGTTTTTGTTTTGAAGGATTTGAAAAACGAGGTATTTATGCAGTTAGTACACATGGTTGCATTAAAACAAAAATTGAAAAAACAATGTTTGTTAATGGTTTAAGAAAAATGATTGAAGTTTTAGAACCAAAAGTCATTTTAGTGCATGGCCCTATGCCTAAAGAAGTTTTTGATCAATTTAAACGAAAAGTAGTTTTTGTTAACTATTCATCTTGAATAAGTCGTTGTAAAAATAATAATAATAATAAGGAGAATAAATATGAAAATAAATATGAAAAAATTCAAGCAAATAATTAAAAAACGACATCAAGCAGATCGTGATATTAAATTATATTTAGGAGTACAATCAATTTGAGATGCTTTAGTTGCATTTATTTGCAAATCAGAAACAAGTTTTAGTGGATTTATTGAATACATGAAAACCAAAATGACTAGCTACGAATATTTTGTACTATCAGAAATTTCTGATTATTTAGTTGGTATTTATCCTTGGACTTCATTCATAGATGCATATCATTTTTTGGCTAAAAAATATCCAAAACAAACAAGAAAATATGAAATCTTTAATGCTATTTATGAAGCTGAAGAATATGTTAAATCAAGATCAATGATTGATGATGAAAACACTATTTTTAGCATCAAACAATTCAAAGATTTAATAATGGAAAGAAAAATAATTGGAAAATGTCCATGAAATTATTGAGATAGAGATTTAGTTTGAGAAAAATTAGTTAAATTAATTTGTGCCTCAGAAGCGAGTTTTAGCGTATTTATTGAATATATGAAAACTAAAATGACTGCATGTGAATATAGTACTTTAAAAGAAATTTCTGATGACATTGTTGCAATTTTCCCTTGAATTTCATTTATAAAAGAGTATCGATTTTAGAACAAAAATACCCTACAACAACAAAAGAATATAAAATTAAATTATTTATTGATGATGCAGAAGAGTATGTTCTTTCCAAAAATAATTAAAGATTATCTAATAAAACAACTCTAAAAGCAGGAGAACATGTAATAAAATTAAAATGCACTTGATGGAGTAATTATTTATGGCGCTTATCGAGATGTTCGTATTGGTTTAATTAAACGTGATAATAAAATTGTTAGTTTTTTTTAGATGGTATACAAAATTCTAAAATTCAGTGAATGGATGAAGAAAAATACAATAGACCCATGAAAGAAATATAAATAGAAAAAAAGATAAAAAATAACTAAAACTTTATAAAATATTCAATCAATATTAATTAACAAGTTGATTGAATGCATTAATAATTTGATCTAATTTTTCAATATTTCTTACTAAGTAAGAACCACTTACAAAAAAATCAATTGGAATATTAATTTTTTTAATTATCTCTAAAGTAATACCTCCATCAATTTCAATTTTAAAAGTTAAATTATTTTTGATTTTATAATCATATAATTCTTGAAGCTTTAGTAAACTTTCTTCTAAAAATAATTGCCCACCTTTACCTGGAACAACAGACATAAAAGTAATATAATCAACTTCTTTTAAATAAAAAGCGTAATCATTTAGTGATAAGTGTGGATGAATGGCAATGCCAGCAAAAATAGAATGTTTTTTAATTTCGTCAATGATTAATAAATTTGTTTGATAATCATTCATTTCAAAATGAAAAGATATATGAGTTGGTTTATATTTAAAATATTGTTTAATCTTTTGTAATGGATTAATAACCATTAAATGAATGTGGACTAAAAAATTATTTTTTAACAATCATTCTAAATGTTCAGTTTCAAAAGCAGTATTATTAACATATGCTAAATCCATAACATCATAATGAATTGTTTGAAGATGATGTTTTTGAAAGATTTTTAATTGTTCATAAGGTTGTTTTTTATCAAATGCTAAAAGTGATGGTACTAATTGTTTGTTCATTATAAATTATTTATAATTCAACCTTTTAAATTACTATTATTAGCTAAACGTTTATCATAAACTTTAATTTTATGTTCGTTTTCAATTTGACTAAAGGCTTCAACTTTTAGAGTTTGATCATTTAATGCTAAATCAAATAATAAGTTATAAAATTGGTTTTTTGATAAACCTAAATACCCTGTTGCACTTTGATTTAATTCATTGTTAATCACTAAATTTTGAACATCATTTGCATTAAATTGTGACACTAAAAGTACATATTTTAAATTGCTATTATTTTCTTTATTAACTAATGGTGTAGCATTTTTATCTAACTTGTTATAAACTAAATCTAAATCTAATCTTTCAAAAGCAGTTTGAGGAATTTTATTAATTCCCTTAATCATAATAGCTTTTATTTCATTAGTTGCTAAATCAATATTTTTTACTTTATTATCTTTTTGATCACCAGGAATAACTTGTTTTTTATTATCTAAAATTGTTTTAAACTCAGCATTTGCTTCGCTATTAAAATTCAAGTTATAAAGTAATTGAGAAAGTGCTTGATAGTCATGATAAGATGTGAATTTATCTAATATTTTAATTAAATTTTCTTTGCTACCATAACCATATAACGAACCTTTGAATTGAGTGCTTGGATTATTAGCATAAACTAATTTATCAAACAAATTGATTTTTTCAAAAGCTTTACCTAGTTTGTTTTTTTGGTTATTTTGATCAATTAAACCAATAAAGTTATTATAAATTGAACCATCTTTATTAATTGTTGAGTTTCAATAAACTTTATCATCAGTGTAAGTTAGTGCATCTAAAAAGGTTTTTTTGAATTTAACTTCTTGACTAGTTTGATCTAATTCATATACATCTTCTTTTTTTAATTGATATAAATCAAGACCATTATATAAATTTGCTTGATATTTTTTAAAACTAAAATCTTTTTTAGAATCTTTACCAAAATCAGTGATTTTAGTAGTATCATTTAATGCTTTTCAACCAATAAATAAAGGTTGATGATTAGCAGTACGTTTTAGTAGGTAATTAATTAAATTTTGATATGTTGGTTTATTGTTTTTAAAATCTAATAAGTAACTAATAACAGCTAATGTCTCAAATAGTGCTTGATATTTTTGATAATTAATTGATAATTGATTATAAGGTCCATTTTTAGTATAGTTTTCATTTCATAATTTTAAAGCTTGTTCATAAACTTTTTTTAGATCATCAAAACTACTAAAACTATTAGTTTGTTCAGTTTCTAAAACACTTGAGTTTTTAATAATTTGATTAAAGGCAGCTAATATTTCTTGATTTTCAACAAGGTTGTTTTTAAAACTAAAATCTGCAAATTCAAAGAAGTTAGCAACACTTTTTTTAATTTGCTTTTGTTTAATAACATTAGCAAAAACACTATTAATTCCTTTAGTGAAAACTTTATTTATAATATAATCATCAAAAACAATTGATTGTGATTTTTGATTGTTTGCAACAAGATGCTTTTGTACATCAAATGATTCAACATAATTATTAATCATTGTTGATAATTTTTTATTTTCATCAACAAGATTTTTATTGCCAACCAATTTAGTTTTTAGGGTTTGAAATAAACTAATTTGTTGATTTTGGTCTTTATTTAAATAAATTGGTGTGTTAATACCATTATCATATAAGTTATCAACATTAGGTGTAATAAAAGTTTTTTTGTTAAACTTAATTAATTTATCATTTAGTTTGTGTACTAAATTATCATAATGATTTAGTAAATGAATTTCGTTATATTGTTTAATAATATCGGTTGTTTTTTGATCGAATGAAAAAACTTTAGCATGACTTTTTAAATTTGATTTAAACAAGAAGTCTGAATCGTTTTGGTGTGTGGCAATATATGATGCTAACAAACGTTCTTTATTAGTATTAAAATAGTCTTTAATTTTAGCTTTAATATCAAAACCTTGTTTTTTAACACTACTTGATTTTCGTGAATTTAAATATAATGCGCCATTGTATAAAAAATCATTTTTTAGTTCAGTTAATAAGGCATTTAAACCTAATTGAGTTGCTTGTTGTAGTCTTTTAAAATTATTAATTCCTCATAAATCAACACTTTTTTCATTACGCAATAAAGTATATTCATTTTTTAAATCATTAATTTGACGAATAGCTTTAACACCTTTAAAATCATTTAAAAAAGCCGTTTTATCTTTTTTAGCTAAAGGATAAAATAAATTAACACTATCTGAATTTGAAGTACTTTGGTTTTTATTAATGAAATTATTTAAAATGCTTGTTTCATCTAAATTATCTGATTGATGAATACCAAAATTTTGATTACCAAATAATGATAAAAATTTAGCTAATAAACCAATAGCTAATACTGAGTTTGTACTATCTTGTGTAATAAAATCATTTAAATTTAGATTTTTGTTAATATCATTATTGTTATTGAACTTTTTATCAATATTATTAGTGTTATCTTTTTGATCTAAGTACTTATTTTCTTTTAATAATTTAACAACTTCTAAATAATTAGTTGTTGTATTAGTTGACTTGTTATCAGCTGGTTTAGGATCAAATCAAGGGAAATCAAATGATGTTCCTGATGAAGGAACCTTTTTAAAGAATTCTTTATTATAAATATTTTGGTTTTTTAAATCATCATATTTAAATTCAAGATTAGCAAATGATAGGGGTAAATTGTATTTAATGTAATCATCAATTAAAAAATCAAATAAATTAGCATATCCTTTTTGTCAAGGATTATTAGTTTTAGCGACAATTTTATTTCTTTCACCAATGTTAGTTGCTTTAAAAACATTTTCATTTTCTAATAATTTAGTAGCATCATTTGAATAAGCATCAACAAGTTGATTTTGTTCATTTAAAACACTAATTCAATCATTATTATCATCAAACATTGTTGAAGTTATTGTTTTATATGCTTCATCAATAGCTTTGGCTTGTTTTCATAATTTTTCGCTACCACCTTCGCTATCATATAACTCACTTTGTAAAACAGTTTCTCAATCGTTTGGATATGATTTTTTTACATTTTCTTTAATTCTTTTTAGTTGATCATCTAATTGTGTATCATATTCACTAACAGCGCGTGCTAGTTTAGGATCATTGTTATTTTTAGCTCAATCATAAACAACTTTTTTAACGTTTGATAATAAAAATTCATTTTGCCCTTCCATTGAAAATAGGGCATTTTTAAGTGCTTGTTTTGTACTTAAATTACTTGTTAAATTTAAACTATCTAATTTATTTATAACAACTTTGTATTGATTAACTTTTGTTTTTGTTTGTGAACAAGCAGCAACTAAACTTGTAATCGATGCAACACCTAAGATACTTAATGCACTCGTTAAAAGAACTTTTTTAAGTTTCATGAATCTAACTCCATATCATTTTTGTTATGATAATATATTATAATTTTATCGTTTTAAACAATATAATTTTAATATTATACTATATAAGCAAGTTGGTATTTTCACGAAGTTAAAGCTTTAAAAAATATTGAGGGTATTGTTTTTTGCGAATTAAGTCATTACTAATGTCGTGACTAATTAATGCTATTTTTAAAAATATGTAGGGGTGTGTTATGGATAATTACAAACAATTTTTTCCTTGATTTAAAAATAATAAAGATGTTGTTTATTTAGATTCAAGCGCAACTTCACTAAAACCACAAGTAGTAGTTGATGCAATTGTTGATTATTATACAAAATATTCAACTAACCCCCATAATAGTGATTCAAATTTTGCTTTTCATCCACATAAAATCATGTATGAAACAAGGGCTAATGTAGCTAAATTTATCAACGCTGACTTTGAAGAAATTGTTTTTACAAGTGGGGCGACAGAGTCTTTGAATTTAATTGCTAATGGCCTAAGACCATATTTAAAAAAAGATGATGAAATTGTTTTAACTTACGTTGAACACGCTTCTAATTTATTGCCGTGATATAAACTTCGTGATGATCTTGGTATTAAAATTGTTTTTGCTAATCAAAAAAACCAATTTCCTCAACTTAGTGATTTTTTAAATGCAATTTCACCAAAAACTAAAATTGTCTCTTTTGCATCAGGCGGCAATTTAATTGGCAATATTTTAGATGAAAATGTCATTATTAAACATATCAAACAATTAAACCCTAACATTTTAGTATGTGTTGATGCAACGCAAAGTGTTCAACATCGTATGTTTGATGTTGAAAAATGTCAAAGTGATTTTATGGTTTTTTCAGCTCATAAACTACTTGGTCCAACAGGGATTGGTGTAGCTTATATTAAAAATGAGTGGATTAAAAAATTACAACCACTAAAATATGGTGGCGGCATGAATTTTAGTATTGATTTAGATAGTTATCAACTATATGATGATTATATGAAATTTGAAGGTGGCACTCCCCATGTAGCTGGTTTTTATGGTTTTAATGCAGCTTTAAAATTCTTAATGGATATTGGTTATGAGAAAATCCATGATCATGAACTAAAAATTACTCAATACGCACGCGAACAATTAGCTTTAATTCCCCAAATTAAAACATATGTTCAAGATCCAACATCGAGTACAATAACTTTTAGTTATGAAGGTGTTTTTTGTCAAGATTTTGCTAGTTATTTAGGAACAAAAAATATTATTGTTAGAAGTGGATTATCATGTGCAAAAATTATTAATAACATCATTCAAACAGAATGTGCTATTCGTGCTTCGTTTTATATATATAATGATTTTAGTGATGTTGATAAACTAGTTCAAGCAATTAGAGAGTATCAAAAAGGAGATGAATTAAATGGCATCTTATAATATCAATGACAATCTAACATTGCGTAGTATTATTATGAAACATTACGAACGGCCTAAAAATAAAGTTTGCTTTGTACAAAATGAAACTGATTATTTATCATGTCATAATACAACAGAGGGTTGTAGTGATGATATTACAGTTTATGTTAAATTAGTTAATCAAAAAATAGTTGATGTTGTTTTTTTAGGTACTGGTTGCGCAATTTCTACTTCATCGACCGATATTATTTGTGAGCTTGTAAAAAACCAAGATCTTCAGCAAGCTTTAGAATTAATTAATAATTATTTAAATATGATTCAAGGCTTAGAATACAACCAAGATATTATGCAAGAACTAATCGCTTTTCATAATGTAAAAAATCAAATGAATCGAATTCGTTGTGCACGAATTGGAATAAACGCTTTAAAAACATGTTTAGAGCAATATAAACAATAAAATTACATTAAATATTTATTAAAATTAAATATAAAAAAGTAGGAATAAATAGATAAAATGGCTAAGAAATTAGAAAAAATTATAACAAGAAACGAGAATTTTGCTGATTGATACACAAGTATTGTTAATAATGCAAAATTAATTCAATATACAGATATTAAGGGAATGATGGTTTTCCAACCAAATGCTTGAGCAATTTGAGAAGCTATTAAAAATCAAATTGATCTTGAATTTAAAAAACATGGCGTTCGCAATCTTGCTATGCCAACTTTAATTCCATTAAGTGAATTTCAAAAAGAAAAAGATCATATTGAAGGTTTTGCACCTGAATTGTTTATGGTAAACCAAATTGGTGATAAAAAGCTTGACAATCCCTATGCTATACGCCCCACAAGTGAAATTTTATTTTGTAACTATTTTAAAAATATTGTTAATAGTTATAATGACTTACCTATTAAAAACAACCAATGATGTTCAGTGATGCGTGCTGAAAAAACAACACGTCCATTCTTAAGAAATGCTGAATTTCATTGACAAGAGTTACATGCTATTTTTGCAAGTGAACATGAAGCTGATGAGTTTGCTAAAACAATTTTAGATGTATACACTGATTTTGTTCAAAACTATTTATGCATTCCTGTTATTAAAGGTTTAAAAACACCATGAGAACGTTTTGCCGGCGCTCAAAAAACATATACAATCGAAGCAATGATGCAAGATGGGCAAGCCTTGCAATCAGCAACAAGTCATTATCTAGGCCAATTTTTTGCTAAAGCTTATGATATTAAATTTCAAGGCCAAGATAATCAAATGCATTATGTACATCAAATGTCAGCTGGTTTATCAACACGTATTATTGGTGCTTTAATTATGGTTCATGCTGATGATCAAGGTTTAATTTTACCTCCAGATATTGCTTTTAACCAAATCGCTATTTTATCGATCTTTGCTAATAAAAATCCACAATTATTAACAATTAGTGAACAAATTCGTAATGAATTAAGTGATTATCGTTTATTTGAAGATCATAGTGATAAAGGTGTAGGCTATAAATTAGCACAACAAGAAATTGAGGGAACACCAATTTGTATTTTAGTTGGTGTTAAAGAACTTGCTAACCAACAAGTTGTACTTGTTCGTCGTGATACACATGAAAAAATTAATGTTAATTTAATTGATTTAAAATCAACTATTAAAAAATTATTGCTAGATATTAAAACAAATATTTATCAAAAAGCAAAAAAACAATTAGATGAATCAATTGTTTTTGTAAATAGTATTGAAGAACTAAAACAAGTAATTGCTCAAAATAAAATGGCTAAAGCTTTTTTTGATGGTTCAAAAGAAGATGATGAACAAATTAAATTATTAACAAATGCATCAACTCGTTGTATTTTTGATGAAACTCAAAGTGGACAATGTTTTTATACAAATAAAAAAACAAACAAATTAACTTTATTCGCACGAGCTTATTAACATTAATAAAATAGATTAAAAAAGTTTATTTCATATATAATTTAAATTAATTATAGAAGTTTAAAATTTAAAATTAGAAAACAATTAATTTTTGGAGTTAAATTATGGGATTATTTAGTAAAAAGAATAAATTAAATCAAGAATTATCAACAAATCAAAATACAGTAAATGATGAAGTTTCGCACGATGATAAAAGCATTTATCAATTATATGATGAAACTATTGTTACTAAAAAAGTTAAAGTAAGATGTAAAGTTTGTGGTGTTTTTATGTGAGTTGATTACACAAAAACAATTAAAAGCTTACGTAATTTAGCATTAACAAACGTTCAACAAGAAGTAATTACAATAGAAGAACCACAAGTTTTAGAAGATAATAGCGATGTATTATTAACTCCAGTTAATGACCAAGAAGAATTGGTTAGTGAAGAATACGAAAGTGCACCTATTGAATCAATACAAGAAGAACAAATTGTTGAAGATAATGAACCTATTCAAGATGAAAACGAAGAAATTACTCCACCAGTTTATGAAGTTGAAGAACCAACTCTAAAGCGTACATCATTTACTCCTGTAGCTTTTGAATTTGAAGAACCAATTTTTGAAAATATTTATTCAAACCAAAAAGTATATGCTGAAAACTTATTTTTAGAATCAATGTTTTCTGAAAAAGAAAATTTAATTAATGATGATCAAAATGATTTTAGTTGATTATCAAAATATGTTAGTGTTTGAAACAAACGTGATGAAGCAGAATTAGCACAAATGGTTTATGATGAACGTTTATTAGCACCTGAAATTTCAGAATTCACTCACAATGAATATTTCATAGAAGAAGAATACGAACATGCAGATCCAGACAATCATCACAACAAACACAAGGCTCAACGTCATCTTCATGGTCATGATTTAGTTGCTAAAAAGCATGAAAAACAATTGGAAAAAAAGACTAATGAAATTATTGATCAAGCCATAGTTGCTATTGATAGTATGGATGAAGAACAACAAACATCATTAAAAACAATTATAAGTGAAGAAGAATTTAAAGCTAATCCAGTTTTAAAAAAGACATGATGAGAAACTGAATCAGCCAATAAATCTTCAAAATAAAGAGTTTTAATCATTTTTTAGAAGGGAAATTATCCCTTCTATTTTTTTTTAGTTTATTAATAAATTATATAATTTTAATAGTTATAATAAAGGTCTTTAAAAAATGGCAGATAATAATCTTAGTGAAAAAACAAATTTTTGAACCAAAAAAAATATTTGTTTTTTATCAATTGGTTTACTAGTTTGTTTATTAATGATCATTGTTTCAATTTTATTTATTTTAGATATTGATTTTCATAATTTATTTATGAAAATTTCTAATAGCTTAAAAACAATTAAATTAGCTGTTTTATGATTGTTAATTCTTATTGGTTTTAGTTTTTTTAGAGCTTTTATGTTTACAATTATAGCAGTTTTTGATGCTTATAAAAATCAAGTTAAAATAGATTGATGAAAGTGAATTTTATATAGTTTTAGTTTAATTTTTTTAAACGCTGTAACGCCTTTTTCTGTTGGTAGTGAGCCTTTTTCAATTTATTTTTTAAATAAAAATGGATATCATAATTTAAAAAAAGTTTCGGCTTTATTACTTGTTTCTTCAACTTTTTATGAACTAGGACAAGTGATAGTAACGATTCCATCATTTATTTATGTTAATTATGAGTTAATAACTTATGCAGTTGAAAATAAAACAGCTTTACCATTTTATTATTATTTAGCTGTTGTTGGTGTTATTGTTGATTTGTGTATGACTGGTGTTTATTTTATTTTAGGCTTTTCTAAAAAATTACATTTTAATCTAGCATTGGTTTTTAATTGAGTTAAAAAAATTTTAAAATTCAAGTATTTATCAAAAGCTGAATTAATTCAAAAAAGCGATGAAAACACTAGTTTTAAAGCTATTTATTTAATTTATTTTAAAAATTTACGTGTTTCATTAGTTGCATTTATTATTGGGATAGTATATAACGTTGCTATTTATGCGTTAATGTATATTTCATATCGTTTAATTGAATCTAATCCCCACAATGTCTTTTTTGATTTGTTTAATTACACTAACGTTGCAGTAACAGCAACCAATTTCGTTCCTCTACCAGGTTCTGAAGGCTCAATTCAATACATGTTGCGAATTTTTTTAGCAAATGATCAACATCAAATTCGTTATGCAATGAATTATTTATCAACTCAAGATGTTAATAATATTATTTTTATTTGACGAGCGTTTAGTATTTATTTAGGTAGTTTTATTGGCATGTTTGGTTTTGGTTATTTTTTAGTTACTGATTTATATAAATTTATTAAAAAAGCTAAAGTTAATAAAAAAATATCAAAATCATAAATTTTTTACTAACTCTTTAATGAGGTGGTTATAAAATGAACTATTTGGTTTTTAAAGTTATTTATGCGAATGCAAACGTTGTTATTGGTGAACACAATTTTATTGGTTATCAAATTCGTGTGCCAAAAGATTATGAATTAGAAGTCAATAAGTTTTGTAAATTATACTTATATGAGTATGCTAGTATAATGCCTAATAAAAATTTAATTATTAAAGATTTATATGGTTTTCGCACTTATAATGAACGATTATTATTTATTGATTTAATTAGTATTAATTCTATTGGACCAAAAACAGCTATTAATATTTTAAAATATGATATTAACTTAATAATTGATGCGATCGCTACTAAAGATGTTGATTTTTTAGCAACTATTAAAGGTGTTAACCAACGCAGTGCTAATTTAATTTGCGATCAACTAAACTATAAATATATCAATAAAGTTAGTGAGAAAAATCCTTGAGCTAAAGAATTAAGTATTGGTCTTGAAAATTTAGGTTATGATAAAAAAGATATTGAATATGCAATCACTAAAGTTAAAGTTGATACACAGCAAAACATTGATATTAGTGAAATTATAGGATGTGCTATTAAAGAAATTTCTTTACGCCATGAAAACTAATAATGAATTTCGTCCTCAGTATCTAAAAGATTTTATTGGTAAAGACCAATTAAAAAGTAATTTAAAGATTTATTTAAATGCTACTAAACGCTTAAAAAGTAGTTTTGATCATACACTATTACATGGATTAGCTGGAACTGGAAAAACAACTCTAGCAACAATTATTGCTAATGAAATGGGCGTTGATTGTCATATGACACAAGGGAATTTATTAAATAAACCTGTGGATATTATTAATTTACTATCTTTAATTAAAGAAAATGATGTCATTTTTGTTGATGAAATTCACGCATGTGGTTTAGCAGCATTTGAAACACTTTATTCTGTATTAGAAGATTTTTGTATCGATATTAGTATTGGTAAGGATTTTAATGCTAAAATGACAAGATTAAAAGTTCCACATTTTACATTAATTGGTGCAACAACAATGCTTGGAAAAATTCCTAAACCTTTAGAAGAACGTTTTGGTCATGTTTTTTATTTAAGCGAATATGAAACATCTGAGATTGCAGCAATCATTTTAAAAAATAATCAAATCCACTTTCAGATTAATTTAAATGATCAAGAAATCGATTTAATTGCCAATAGTGCTAAAGGTATTCCGCGATTAGCTAACCGCTTATTAAAACGAGTTGTTGATTTTAAAATTAATGGATTTGATAATATTAAAAATATTTTTGAAAAAATTCAAATTTATGATTTTGGATTAGAAGAACAAGATATTAATTATTTAAATGTTTTATACCAACAAGAAAATGAAATTGGTTTAAAATCAATTGCACAAATTTTACGTTTAGATCAATATACAATTGAAACCAAAATTGAACCTTATTTAATTCAACACCATTTTATTAACAAAAATTTAAGAGGTCGTAAAATTACAGCTAAAGGAATTGAGTTTTTAAAAAATAATCAACTAATCAAATAAAAATAATTGTTTTTTAACACTTTCTTTTGGTACTAATTTATTTAATGAAACGCCAATCAAACGTACTAATTCATCTTTATAAACTTTTTTAAATAAATTTTTAATTGCTAAGAAAATAGTTTGATAATCATCAGTATAATAATCTAGTCGTTTTTGCTTGACTTTTGTTTGAAAATTGGGGTATTTAATATTAATACTAATATTATTAGTCATTAAATTATGTTTTTTTAAACGGTTCACAACATTTGAAATTAATTCATTTAATTCATTAGAAATTTCATAAAAATCATTTAAATCTTCATTAAATGTTTTTGAGTGAGAAATAGATTTGTAAATATCATCTTCGATTGTTTTAATTTCGTTTAAACCTTTTAAATCGTTTACTAAATTTTGATACATTGACCCTAAAACTAATGATGCTTTTTGTTTATTGTTAGATGCAATTAATTCTTTAATTTTAAAAATATTGATTGCATATAACTCTTGTGATTTTATTTCGCCAATAAAAGGAATTTTACTAATGTCTAATTCATGAATTAGATTAGTAATTTTATTTTCATCAATAATTGATATACCAAAAGGTTTATTTAATTCAGTGGCCATTTTTGCAATTGTTTTATTAAAAGAAATACCGACTGAAATACTAAGATTTAATTTGTTTTTAACTTCATTTTGAATTTTAGCAGCTAATAAACGAACATTATTGTGATATTTTTTAATAGAATTTGTTGCATCAATAAAACATTCATCAATTGAAGTTATTTCGACTTTATTGCAATATTTATTAACAATTTGAAAAAAATGATTTGAATAAGTTTGATAAATATCATGTTCGCAAGGGAGAATAATTAAATTTGGGCACAATTCTTTTGCTAAAAAGATAGGCATTGCTGATTTAACACCATATGAACGTGCTAAATAATTTGGTGAAGAAATAATACCTGTACGTGAATTTAATGATCCAACAGCAATTGGGAAATTTTTATATTCAGGGTGTAATAATTCACTAACTGTTGCATAAAAAGCATCAATATCAAGATGCATAATAATTTTTTGACAACTACTTTGCATATTTTTGTAAAAATATCATATATTCTTGGTTTTGTTTTTTTTGATCAAAAATATCAGTAGGTGTTAAGTGTTTATATTTAAAACCATAATTATTTGCTAAATTAATTATTTTGTTTATAGCTAATTGTTGTAGGTTTTTATTTTTAATTATCCCTTTATATTTATTAGCAATATCTTTTCCTAATTCAAATTGGGGTTTTATTAACAACAAAAGAAGTGTTTTGCATGAAGAAATTTTTTCAATTGTTGGAAAGATTTGTTCTAAAGAAATAAATGATAAATCACCAACTATTAAGTCTAGTTCTTCTAAAAAGTATGATTTATCTAAATTTTTAACATTAGTTTTTTCATAATTAACAATTTTAGGATGATTTTTTAAGTTAGGATGTAACAAATCAACACCAACATCAATTGCATAAACTTTTTTAGCGCCTAATTGTAAACAACAATCAGTAAATCCGCCTGTTGAACTTCCTAAATCAGCAATTATAAAATCTTTAATTTTTAAATTTAATTCTTGAATAATTTTAAAGAGTTTATATCCACCTTTAGAAACAAAATTATTTTCATTATTTTTAATGTCTACAAAATCATTTTCTTGAACTAAAAATGATGGTTTTAATATTTGTAAATTATTAACAAATACAAAACCACGTTTAATTAAATCAATTGCTTTTGATCGTGTTTCACATTGATTAGTATTTTTTAAATAATGATCTAATCTTTGACTCATTAAAATTCACCTTTTTATATCTATCCTTTAATTATACTTTTAGTTAGTACTAAAACTAATTAAAGATAAAGTTCAATAACAAAATAAAAACCACTTAACCGTGGTTTATTTTAATCATTATTTTATGTTTTAATTTTTCTTTTTGCTAACTTCTTTTTCTAATTCATTTTCTTCGCCATCATTATAAATTAAATTAGTTCTTTCATTTTCTTGAACTTCATTAATTTTATAATCTTTTGGTAGGCTAAAGTCTGTTACAGAAACCTGTGGATATTTTGATTCATTTTTTACGATTATTGATTCAACGCCAAATACGTCTAATAAAATTTCGTGATCAATTGTTTCTTTTAGTTTTCCATAACGAACCATTTCTCCGTTTTTCATGATCATTACTTTGTGAGCGTATTTTAAACCATTGTTAATATCATGAATAACTAAAACAATTGTTTTTTTCATTTCATGGTGTAGTTTATGTAAAAGCTCAATAATTTCTAATTGACTTCTTATGTCTAAATGATTAGTAGGTTCATCTAAAACAATTGTTTCAGTATCTTGAGCAAGAGCTAAAGCAATTAATGCTTTTTGTTTTTGTCCGCCTGATAGATCTTCTAAATTTTTATGACGGAATTCGTAAATACCAACATTTTTTAAAGCTTCGTCAATAATTTGTTTTTCGCGTTCTGTATTTGTATTAATTCCTAAAGCGTTTGAACTTGGGAAACGACCCATTTTAACAAAATCATAAATTGATGTTGCTTCTGGGAAGACAGCTAATTGTGGCACATATGCTAAATTTAAAGCTAATTCTTTTGATTTGTAAGCATGAATTTTCTTGTAATTTTTAATGTGTCAATCAATAGTTTTAATAACTTCTTTACGATCTTTTGTAAATACATTAACAATAGAAGCTCATGCTTTCTCTAATCAAAGCAATGGCAATCAAGGTCTTGATATTAATTTATCTCTATATTTTATATAACCACTTGAAGGATTATTAATACGACATAAACCTTTAATTAATGTTGATTTACCCGAACCATTAGGACCTAGCACAACAATAAAGTCATTACGATGAATTGTTGCTGTTAGATTTTTGATAATCATTTTTTTGCCATAACCTAATGAAACATTGTTAAGTTGAAAAATTGCTTCATTTGAATCAATTTCATCGTCCTTAAACTCTTCACCATCTTCATAGCCCAAAATTTCATCCATGTCTACAACACTAACATGTTTATGTTCTTCTTTTTCTGTATCATTCTTTTTTTTGAAAAAACTCATATTTACTCCTAAATTAAAAATTTTTAATTATGATAACAATCACATCTTTTATAAGCTACTTATCTTGCTTTTTATTAGATTGATATTTTATTAAAATAATAACTACAAAATTAAACTATTTTCTTCGACCTTAATGTTGCATTATCTCTTAACATATTTTTTTGAATTTTATGAATTCTTTATTAAGAATAGCACATTTTTTTATCACAGATGTCCTTGATGTACCCAAAAAAGCAATTTTTCTTATTTTAATGCAACTTTTTGCTTTAAAAGCGTTAAAATAAAATTGCATTATTACTTAATATACAGAATATATTAGAGGTAAATAAATGAATCTATCATTAAGAGAAATCCAAAAGTTATTGGTAACAGTAGCTGCTGACGTTGCAAGAAGACGTTTAGCTAGAGGTTTAAAATTAAACTACTCAGAAGCTGTCGCTTTAATTACTGACCACGTAGTGGAAGGGGCAAGAGATGGTAAGTTAGTTGCTGACTTAATGCAATCTGCTCGTGAAGTATTACGTGTTGATCAAGTTATGGAAGGTGTAGATACAATGGTTGGTATAATCCAAGTTGAAGTTACTTTCCCAGATGGTACTAAACTAGTTTCTGTACACGACCCAATTTACAAATAATTTTTACAATTCGTAAAATCAATTTTAATTTTATAAGGAGATAATGATTATATGTCAGGATCATCAAATCAATTCACTCCAGGTAAATTAGTACCAGGAGCAATTAACTTCGCTGAAGGCGAAATTGTGATGAACGAAGGTAGAGAAGCAAAAGTAATCAGCATTAAAAATACTGGTGACCGTCCTATCCAAGTTGGATCACATTTCCACTTATTTGAAACAAATAGTGCATTAGTATTCTTTGATGAAAAAGGAAACGAAGACAAAGAACGTAAAGTTGCTTATGGACGTCGTTTCGATATTCCATCAGGTACTGCTATTCGTTTTGAACCAGGAGACAAAAAAGAAGTTTCAGTTATTGATTTAGTCGGAACACGTGAAGTTTGAGGTGTAAACGGCTTAGTTAACGGAAAACTTAAAAAATAATCTATTTACAAGTTTCTATATAGACGAAGGGGAACATTATGTTTAAAATTTCAAGAAAAAATTACTCAGATCTATATGGTATCACAACTGGTGATAGCGTTAGATTAGGAGACACAAATCTTTGAGTTAAAGTTGAAAAAGACTTAACTACTTATGGTGAAGAGTCTGTCTTCGGTGGTGGTAAAACTCTACGTGAAGGTATGGGGATGAACTCTACTATGAAGTTAGACGACAAGTTAGGGAATGCTGAAGTAATGGACTTAGTTATTACAAACGCATTAATTCTTGACTACACAGGTATCTACAAAGCTGATATCGGTATTAAAAACGGAAAAATTGCATCTATTGGTAAATCAGGTAACCCTCATTTAACTGATGGAGTAGACATGGTTGTTGGTATTTCAACTGAAGTTTCAGCTGGTGAAGGTAAAATTTATACAGCTGGTGGTTTAGATACTCACGTTCACTGATTAGAACCAGAAATTGTTCCAGTAGCATTAGATGGTGGTATTACAACTGTTATTGCTGGTGGTACAGGTATGAACGATGGTACAAAAGCTACAACTGTTTCACCTGGTAAATTCTGAGTTAAATCTGCTTTACAAGCAGCTGATGGATTACCAATTAACGCAGGTTTCTTAGCTAAAGGTCAAGGTATGGAAGATCCAATCTTTGAACAAATCGTAGCAGGTGCTTGTGGTCTTAAGATTCACGAAGACTGAGGGGCAACAGGAAACGCTATTGACTTAGCATTAACAGTTGCTGAAAAAACTGATGTAGCTGTTGCTATCCATACAGATACATTAAACGAAGCAGGATTTGTTGAACATACAATTGCTGCAATGAAAGGACGTACAATCCACGCTTACCATACAGAAGGTGCTGGTGGTGGACATGCTCCAGATATTCTAGAATCTGTTAAATATGCACATATTTTACCAGCTTCTACAAACCCAACTATTCCATATACAGTAAACACAATTGCAGAACACTTAGATATGTTAATGGTATGTCACCACTTAAATCCTAAGGTTCCAGAAGACGTTGCTTTTGCTGACTCACGTATTCGTAGCCAAACAATTGCAGCTGAAGACTTACTACACGATATGGGTGCAATCTCAATTATGTCATCAGATACATTAGCTATGGGACGTATTGGTGAAGTTGTAACTCGTTCATGACAAATGGCTCACAAAATGAAAGCTCAATTTGGTGCATTAAAAGGGGATAGCGAATTTAACGATAACAACCGTGTAAAACGTTATGTTGCTAAATATACAATTAACCCAGCTATTGCTCATGGTATTGACTCATACGTTGGATCAATCGAAGTAGGAAAATTAGCTGATATTGTTGCATGAGAACCTAAATTCTTTGGTGCAAAACCTTACTATGTTGTAAAAATGGGTGTAATTGCTCGTTGTGTAGCAGGGGATCCAAACGCTTCAATTCCAACATGTGAACCAGTAATTATGCGTGATCAATTTGGAACATATGGACGTTCATTAACTAGCACATCAGTAAGCTTTGTTTCAAAAATTGGTCTAGAAAATGGAATTAAAGAAGAATACAAACTAGAAAAAGAATTATTACCAGTTAAGAATTGCCGTTCAATCAACAAGAAGAGCATGAAATGAAACTCAGCAACTCCAAATCTAGAAGTTGATCCTCAAACATTTGATGCTGCTGTTGACTACAACGACTTAGAAAACTGATTAGAACAACCAGCTGCTGAATTAGCTAAGAAATTAAAGAAAACTGCAAACGGTAAATACGTACTTGATGCAGAACCTCTAACAGAAGCTCCATTAGCACAAAGATACTTCTTATTCTAATTCTTGAATTATTTTGATTTAGTAATTCAATTTCCAACTACATTTAAAAGAAGCGAGGTATAAATCTTGACTGTATTTAAAGAAATTTTAGGTAACATTACTGACATCGAAAATGTTGAAAGTTACCAAATTGAGAACATTCATTTAACAAGCGACGACGTTTTAAAACGTGTGATTATCATTTCATCAGATCAAAATGTTGAATATGGTATTCGTTTAGAAGAGGACAAAAAATTAAGAGATGGCGACATCTTGTATAAAGACGATTATAAATTAGTTGTTATTAGATTAGAACTATCAGATGTGCTTATCATTACAGCACGTACAATTGGTGAAATGGCACAGATTGCGCATAATTTAGGTAATCGTCATATGCCTGCTCAATTTACTGAAACACAAATGATCGTTCCATACGATTATTTAGTAGAACAATACCTTCAAGATAATAAAGCTCTATATGAAAGAGAAAAGATTAAACTTAAAGAAGCATTTAGACACTGTAGTGATGCTAAATAGTGACTATTTAAATTTACTAGACTTGATGCAGATTACTAACGCAAACTTTCCAATTGGGACTTTTAGTCATTCTTTTGGAATTGAAACATACATTAGAAAAGATATTGTTTTTGATGGTGATTCATTAATTAGAGCGTTACTTCTGTATATGAATGAGCAATTGTTACATGGTGATTTATTAGCAATTTATCAAATCTTTAAATTATTACCTAAGCAAAAAATAAATGCTATTTGAGAAATTGATCAAATGATAAACTTTCAAGGTTTAGCAAGAGAGACTCGTGAAGGCCAACGTCGAATTGGCCAACAAATGGTAAAGATATATAATGAGCTTTTTGATTGTGAACTTTTAGTTGAATATGCCCAAAGAATAAAAGATCGAAAATCTTATGGTAATCCAGCTGTTGCGTTTGCTTTATTAGCTATGCATTTAAAGATCGACTTAAAAACTGCTTTATATACTCATCTTTACTCTACAGTTGCTGCGCTAACGCAAAACTGTGTACGTGCAATTCCGCTAGGACAAGTTAAGGGACAAAAAATCATTCATAAACTAAAACATGTTTATTTCGATGACATTATCGATAAAGTCTTTAGTTTAGATTTTAAAACAGATTTTTGTAAGAATATTCCTGGTCTTGAAATTGCACAAATGGAACATGAGGACACACCTGTTCGCTTGTTCATGTCATAATTAAAGTTTTAGTAAATCTTAATCGTAAAAATATCAATTCAATATTTTAAAAAAAGCAAGAGAAAGAGGATTAATTATGAAAAGACCATTAATTATTGGTGTAGGTGGGCCTGTTGGTGCTGGAAAGACAATGTTAATTGAAAGATTAACAAGATACCTTTCAACAAAAGGGTATAGCATGGCAGCGATTACTAATGATATCTACACTAAAGAAGATGCTAGAATTTTATTAAATACTTCTGTTTTACCAGCTGATCGTATTGCTGGTGTTGAAACTGGGGGATGTCCACATACAGCGATTCGTGAAGATGCTTCAATGAACTTTGCTGCAATCGATGAAATGTGTGATAAACACCCTGATTTACAATTATTATTTTTAGAATCTGGTGGAGATAATTTATCAGCAACATTTAGTCCAGATTTAGTAGATTTTTCAATTTACATCATCGACGTTGCCCAAGGGGAAAAAATTCCTCGTAAAGGCGGACAAGGAATGATTAAATCAGATTTATTCATCATCAATAAAGTTGATTTAGCTCCTTATGTTGGTGCTAATGTGGAAGTAATGAAAGCTGATACATTAAAATCACGTGGTAATAAAGATTTCTTTGTAACAAATTTAAAAACAGATGAAGGTCTAAAATCTGTTGCTGATTGAGTTGAAAAACGTTTACAATTAGCTTTACTTGAAGAATAAGACTAACAAATGATTTTAAGTAAAGAAAAAATTAACAATTATGCTGCTTATTTATACATTAAAGTAGCATATGATGAAGCACACAACAAAATGGCGCATACTGTGTATTTCACTAATTTCTATCGTTCATCAAAACCACTATTTTTAGATGAAGAAGACCCAATTAATCCCTGTTTTCAAACTATTAGTATGGGCGGGGGTTATGTATCTGGTGAAGTGTATCGTTCTGATTTTGAAGTTGAAGCAAATGCACGTTGCATTATTACTACGCAATCATCAGCCAAAGCTTATAAAGCAGTTGATGGTAAAACTTCAGAACAACACACAAATATTACATTAGGAAAAAATAGTATTTTAGAATACATAAGTGATAATGTAATTGTGTATGAAGATGGAAAATTTGCCCAATTTAACAATTTTAAAATGGATTCAACTGCTACACTAATTTACACAGAATGTTTTGGTCCTGGTTGATCGCCACATGGATCTGCTTATCAATACGAAAAAATGTATTTAAATACTAAAATATATTATGACAATAAATTGGTTTTATTTGATAATTTAAAATTTCAACCACGTAAAAATGATGAATCAGCATTTGGTATTATGGATGGTTATCACTATTGTGGAACAATGATTGTAATTAACCAAGAAGTTGTTGAAGAAGATGTGATTAAAATTCGTGATTTAGTTAAGGAAAAATATCCCGATATGGATATGATATTTGGGGTATCACGAATGGATATTCCTGGATTAGGATTACGAGTTTTAGCCAATACTTATTACCATGTTGAAAAAATTAATGCTGTTGCACATGATTACTTTAGAAGAAAATTATTCAATAAAAAACCATTAATTTTACGAAAACCATAGAAGATTTAAAAACCTTAAAAACGTACTTGTTTTTAAGGTTTTTTGTTACTAAAAAATTCTTAATAAATTTATAAAATATTTATATAATATATATGAATTTAAACCACAAGGAGGATGATTTTATGGTTAAATCTCAAAAAGTAATTGATGTTTTAAATGCACATTATAACTTAAATTTAGAATTAGGAAGTGTGTATGCTCAATATGCTCATATAGCTGATGATCAATTTAGTATGCCTTTTTTAGCAAAATTTATTAATGATTTAAGTAATGATAAATTAGGTGTTCACAAAGATTTAATTTCAGAATATGCACGTAAAATTGAAATTCCATTACATACTAAATTTAGTGTAGATGTTAGTTTTAAACCTACAGATCCTAAAGAATTAGTAAAACACATCTTAGAAACAGAACAAAAAGTTCGTAAACACGTTGCTAATATGGCTAAGGTATGCTTAGAAGAAGGTGACTTTGAAACTTTTAGTTTCGTTAAATGATTTGTAGATGATGGTATTAAAGATTTTGATGATGTTCGTACAATTCATGATTTCTTTGAAAATGGCAATAATAATTTACAAGTTGAATACGCTATTCGTAAATATTTAAAGCAAATGAAGCTTGAGGAAGAAAAATAATTTAGTTATTTATCTTATATATTAGATAATAAAAAACTATTTGTAAGGTCATAAAAAGACCCATACAAGTGGTTTTTTATATTGTGTTTAAGATGTAAAAGTTTAACTTTTTAGTGAAAAATAATGTTTTTTTGCTACAATGTATACTCGCAAATTTTAAAAATTTAATTGTTGTTATAAAATTATTTTTTATTTTATTTGCTAATACATATCACATCTAAAATATAAATAATTTTTACACAATTAGTATATTTAGGAAATTCTCGTAAATGAAATTATTGAAAAACAAAAAATTTTTTAACAATGTCATTAAGTGGAGTTTTATTAACTACTAGTGTGGTTGCGATTGCATCATCTTATGCTAAAAAACAAACAAAAATTGAAAGTGTTAGGCATAGTTTTTTATTTGCTACTAACTCTGATAAAACAAGTTTTTATGGTGTTTATAATATTACTAATTTTGATAAATTAAGCAAAATAAAAAAAAGATGCATTAAAAAATCTTAATTTTAATGTTGCAATTACTGATAGTAATAAAAAAACAACCCATCAGAGTACAGTTGGTTTAATTAAAGATAACAAAGTTTATATTAAACTACCTCTTGAACTAAAAAAAGGTGAACAATTATCAATCATTAATAAAGAAGGTATTTTAAACCCAATTGGTCAAGTATTAACAATAGAACCAAAATATGAAGTAGCAGATTTAGAAACAAAAGTCGATAATGTAGTTGTTGATAAAATAGAATTTAGTAATCAATCAGATTTTAAAACTAAAGAAGTTAGAGTTAAAGTAAGTTTTAAACATCCATATTTATAAAAATAATTAATAGAATTTTTTTAAAATTTTTGCAAAAATTAATTGACCATATGTTCTTTCTAAAATTTGTAAATTTTGATTTGTATAATCTTTATTTGGTTCATAATCTCGTCTTAAAATATCATAGTTTTTACCGACTAAAAAATTATCAAAACCTATAATTGATTGTACTTCATCATTTGTTAGTTTAGTATTATTACGAATAAAATCAAAACTCGTTAGAAGTGCTGATGTTGTTGGTTGAAAACCTCATAATGAAAAATTGGGTGTGTTTTTGTCTTTAAATAAAACTGCTTTGTTATTTTTAATTGATAAATAATCTCTTAATAAGATATTTTCTCAAGGTGTTTTTGCATCCAAAATAATTGGTTTAAAGATTCCGTTAGTGATTTCTTGAATGTAATCTAATACTTGATTTTGATTATAAATAGGATGTAATTTAAAAAAGTAATTAGCATTAGGATATTTGTTTTTAATTTTTAGTGCTCATTGTTGTAATTCTTGTTTAACAATTTTACGATCTTTTAAAACATTATCTTTAAATAGTGAAGAACCCATAAAAATTAAGTTTTGCTTTTTAGGATCATAATATTGTTTACCATCAACAATAAAATCTAAAAATGTTTTATTATGCATTCTAAATGCATATTCAAAATTTTTTTTAAATTGATTTTTAGCAGTTAATGATAAATTTAGTGAATTTAGCACATTAGCATAATTAGTACGAATTTTATATGATTTAGGCATGAATTCTTTACTAAATTTAAAATAATCACAGTCTACTCAACTCTCATCAATTGCAAAAATTTTAAATAATTTATTTAAAACAAAAACTGTTAATCAATCTTTATTATTATTTAATTTTGAACTAAAATAGTTTTTTGCTTCTTTAAATGATTTCATATTAATGAAATTATGTAAATGATCATCAATCTTTTGTTTTGATAAATGTGGATCTTTACTAATTAAATTCTTAACTGCTTGTGCATAATAATTAGCTACATAATATAATTCAGCATTACCATCTGGGTATAAAATTATTTTATTAGCATGATAAATTAATTTTAAAACAACATCTAAACGATTTTGATCAATTCAATATTGATATAGTCAATGACTTAAATAAAAATCATATTTAATATCTTTAAAAATACTTAAATGATAATCAATATTTTCATTTAATCAATTATTGTTTCTAACAAAGTCTTCTTTTAAATCTTTATTATCTACTTGATATTTAGGTGTTTGTTTTAAATTAGAATAAATTAATAAATCATTAGTAAATGCCATTAAATCATGTTGTTTGTTATTAGTGTATTGACTAATAATAGATGGTCAATTAACTCTTGTATTATCAGAAATTATTTGATTTCCTAAATACTTATTAGAATCAAATTCAACATAAGGAATAAAAGTAATGATTTTATTAGTTTTAGCTTTTGAAAAATCATTACTATTTAAATTATCTTTTTTAGCTTCAAGTTCACCAATAATAGCATTAAATTCTTGTAAATACGCAAATGATGCATTTCATTCATTAATATGAAATGTAGGATTTTTGTTTTTAGCTGAATCAATAATCTCTTTTTCTCATTGTGTTGGTTCTTGTTCACTAAAATCAAACAAATCTGATTTACTAATTTTATTTTGTTGTGCACAACTTACTAATGTACTAATTAAAGTCGTAGTTGAAACTAGTGTTAATGAAATTCATAAAAATCATTTTTTAAATTTTTTAGGCATAAGTTTATCCTTTTTATTTAAAATGTTAAAAATAATGTTTCAAATTACATTTGAAATCATTATTCAACATAATAATTATATATTTCGTTTTAATTTTAAAACGAGTGCCTAAAATATGATTAATTATTTGTTTGTTTTAATTTTAACAAATTTAAAAATTTATTCTTGCTCTTCTTCTAAAATTTTATTGATGCATGCAACAATGTCTTTTTGTTGTTGATTATATTCACATTCAAAATCACTCATAGCACTTTTTGTATAATCAATAATTGTTTTAGCAATTATATTAGGATCATGTGTAAATGCAAATGGAAAATGATATGTAATATACATCATTAATAATTTATTTGCTAAATTTAGTAATGAAGGATTTTTAGCTAAATCATTATTTAAATAATTTTGAATTTGTACAACCATTAGATGATGCTCGCTAGGATTGGTAGGATTAATGCTTTTGGATTGCTTTAAGTATTTATTGTAAAAATCAAAATTTTGGTCAATATTATTGACTGCTAATAAATCTAAAATATCTAATTTTGTTGATCCATTAATGGTTTTATTTGATAATAAATTATTTAAAAATGCAATATCTAATTGATCGATTTCGTTAATAAAACGCATTAAAAAAGTTTCTAAATAAGCTAAGCTTACATAAGTTGTTTTTGGATCATGAATTTTATGATAAAACTCTGTTTTAGCTAATTTAGCTTCATTTTCATCAATAAAATCAAGTTCTGCACTTTTTTTAATTTCTAAAGCAAAATCTTCAAATTCTTGAAGAGTTTTTAAATCAATTAATGGATTATTAAATTCGTTTGAAATTAAATCATATGCATAACCATAATCACGTTTTTGTAAAACTTGTTTTGCTTGTTTTAAAATATCATCAAAATATTTTTTGATATGACCTTTATAATCATTATTCATTATCTTTACTACTTCCCTTTTTGTTTTTAAAATAATGTGAACTACTTTTTTTATTAAAATATTTTTTGGGATTATAATTGCGTTCATTAGTGTAATTATTAAAATTATTTTTAAAACCTTCTACTCGATCTAAAACATGAAGTTTAATTAATAATTGACGTGTTACAAGTTTGCGAAAATAACCCTCTTTAATATAGTTTTCAATTTTTGTTTCAACGCTTAAAATTTTTTGAATCAAAGTTTCTGAATAATGATATTTCTTAGCATTTTCAATAAATTCATTAATATCCACTTCTTTTCATTTATCATCAGATGAAATTTTAAAATCTAAATCAAAATCGTAGTATTTAATTGCTTGTTCTTCATAAATAAAAGGTGATGCTACATTAATATAAAATTTAATGCCATCGTTTTCAACAGTTGCAATAAGATTAAACCACTCGTTTTTAAAGAAAAATCAATAACTCATTTTATTTGTAAATGAAGGAAAATTACGAATCGATTTTTCTTCGCTTGTAATTACTAAGGTATTAGTCGAAGATAAAATTAATAATTGTTCATCGATATAGACAACTTTGGGATTATTTCAAGAACGATATAATCATCCATTAAGTTTATAAGCATGCACCATTAATTCATCGCCAATTTTTAATTGACTTAAATCTTGTAGGTTTTTATTTTTTTCTTGTGTTTTTTCATCCATAATTTGCTAATCTCCTTATTTAATTTGTTTAATAACTAAGTCAATTAAAATGTCAACATTTATATGATAATATTCTTGTAAAATTTGCATGCAATCAACAAGTGCTTTATTACGTAAACAAACAATGCTAAAATCACCAATTTCATAAGTTTTTGGAATTGTAATATTATGTCAGTAAAATATTAAAAATTTTAAATAAATTTGTTCTAATTGTTCATTTAATAAATGATTGCTAATGCTTAATTCTTGGATTAATTTTTTAATTTCTAAATATCAATAATCTAAATCAAATGTTTGTAAAGGGTTGTTTTTAGCATTTATTTCTAAAAAAATTTCATTAGCATAACTACTAAATTTTTTTCAATTATTTAATGATATTTCTCTAAAAATTGCCTTGGAACTAAAATAAATTGTTGCCATTAAAAATTCTCATTCATTTTTAAACATTGCTCAATTTTTAATAATGTTTTTGATTTCTTTTTCAATTAACTCATAACTAAAGCTAAATTCTTGTTTTATTTTTTTAATGTTCATTTGATGATCCTAAAATCTTTTCAACTTCAATTTTTAAAAAATCTAATAAAGCTTTGATTTTTGCATAATCCATTCTTGTTGGTCCTACAACTGTAATTTGACGATTAGTATTTGGTAAATTAATTTGAGCAGTAGCAATTGCTAAATGCTCATGACCAATTTCATTACCTAACATAATCTTTGCTAAGCCATCAGTTTTTTTATTTAAAGCAATTTGTTGTCAAATTGTACTATCTTCTAATAAATTTAGTAAATCATTTAGTTTTTGTTGATCTTCAAATTCAGAATGTTTAGTTAAATACTTAACACCATAAGTTTTAGAATTAACAGTAGGTTTGTGAGCATAGAAATCAAATACACGATGGACAATTTTACTAAAGTAATATTCTGCTTCTTCGATTTTAGCACGAACAATATCAACAATTAAGTCTAATTTAGAACTAATTAAACTTAATTTAGTATCAACTAAACGTTCATCTAAAACACTAAAGCAAGTTTGTAAATCATTAAAGTTGGTGTTTTTATCAAGTTTAATTGAATGGGTTAAAATGTTTTCACTTGAAGTTACA
Source organism: Ureaplasma urealyticum serovar 8 str. ATCC 27618 (assembly GCF_000169535.1). Classification (NCBI taxonomy): domain Bacteria; kingdom Bacillati; phylum Mycoplasmatota; order Mycoplasmoidales; family Mycoplasmoidaceae; genus Ureaplasma; species Ureaplasma urealyticum. The sequence goes on along the minus strand of NZ_AAYN02000002.1, from coordinate 516,337 downwards.
ATTAATACTAATGCAGAATTATCATTTATTTTTACTAAATCAATGCGTTTTAGTAATTCTTCACTACTTGATTTTGTAACAACAGCTGGCAGTTGTGTAGTTTCATTAATAATGCTTACTGCAGCATTTAGAATTTCATCAATATTAGAATAACGTTTGCTTAAAATTTTGTGTAAACGCATTTTAAAATTATCAGAAACATCGTTATTTTTATTAATTAAATTTTTATTATAAAAATCATATCCTTTTAATGATGGAACACGTCCACCACTAATATGCTGTTTTTCAATAAAACCAAATTTTTCAAGTAACATCATTTCATTACGAATTGTCGCAGACGATTGGTCTTGAAATTCTTTTTGCACTAAAAGTTTTGATGAAACAGGTGTTGCTGTAATTGTGTATTCATCAATAATAGACTTTAATACTTTTTTTTGGCGATCACTTAGTTTTGGTTCTATTATTTGTTCTTGTAATATTTTATTGTTTTTCATGAACTAAAATCCACCTTTAATTAATAATTCTTCAAAGTCATTAATAATTGTTCCTAGTTTTGTTTCAATTTGAAAAGCAATTGATTCAACATTATTTTCAAAATAAAATTTAGAAAAACCTGCATTTCATTTTTGCAGTTCATAAATTTTTAAATCATAATTACCTTTTAAATCTCATTCTTTAGAACTAATTTTATTACTGTTATTATTTTTCATTAATTGCACTTGTGGCTGTGGTTGGAACGAGTAAATTAAACTATATTGAACATTACAATAATTAACATTAATAACTTGACTACTTTGTTTAAAATTTAAAAAACTCCCTGATAATAATCTAAATTCTTGGAAAAAAGTACTAATTTTTTTAATAAGTTGAGCAACATTAGCTTCATTAAAATGATGTTCAATATAATCATGCATTATTTTTTTATTTTGATTAGCAACAATGGAGTAAGGAATTAGTAAACATAAAAAAATAAAAATTCCTATAATAATGCAAACAATTGCTCCACTATTTAAATTTGCCCCATTACCTTTATTAACAAAAGCCCCACAAATTATAATTGCTACACCAATTACAAAACCAACAATTACACTAATTAATCCAACTAAACGATTTTTTAGTAATTTTTCTTTTAGTTGATCATCATTAAAATATTGTTGAACAAAATCTTGTGTTTTTAAACTGGAGCAATATTGAATAAATTCTTTTTTTAAATTAATTGTTTTCATTTTTATTTAATCTTTCTTTTTTGTTTAATGTTACTAACCATTTATACATAATTATAAAAAAATAAACGATTATAATAAATTATAATTTAAAGTTAATGAATATCAAAGCAAGGAGTTAGTATATGCCTTTTATTAAAACACCAAACAAAGATTTTGAGTTATTTGATAATCAAATTGTTTTATCTAATGATTATAAAAAACGTTATCAACGTTATTTTGCAAAGATTACAGGTAGTAGATTAGGCGCTATATTAAATGTTGGTGATTTTGCTAATCCAGTTAAAACTTGAGCAATGATGGTTAAAATTTATAATGAACCAATCGATCCAATTTATGCGCAAGCAGGTGTTATAATTGAACCAAAAATTAAAGATTATGTTGAATCTGTTTTAAAAATTAAATACAAACAATACGAACCTGCTCAAATTGGTTATGATGTGTTTAAAGATAATTTAATTTTTGGTGGAATTCCCGATGGTGAACCAGTTGATGAAAATGGCGAATTATTATATCCAAATCAACCAATGTTAGAAATTAAAACAACATCTATTGATAGTTTTGCATTTAAAACAATTGATTATGTTCTTGTATTGCAAAAAGATGAATTTAATCGACCAATTGTAAAAAAGAAAGGCGATAAACGTGCTAAATGATTTAATAGTGATGAAAGTCAAGTTATTATTTCAGAAGATTACAAATTACAATTAGGGCTATATTGTTATTTAAGAAAAATTACTAAAGGAATTTTTGCCATTGCTTTTTTAACAAGCGAAGATTATATTAATCCACAAAGTTTTGATATTAATAAAAACGAAATTATTTTAGTTAATTATGAAATTAATTTAAACGAATTTGAAAAAGTTATTTCAAAAGCAAAAACTTGGTATGAAGAATACATTATTAAAGGGATTAGCCCTAAATTAAGCAAAGATGATCTTGAATGATATAAGGTATGAGTTAATAAATATGAAACCAATAATTTATATTAAATATGGCGAATTAACACTAAAGGGTAAAAATCGTGCCCAATTTATTAAAGTTTTAGTACACAACATTAAACAAATGCTATTAGAATATCACGAATTAGTGTACCAAGTTGGTTATGATAATTTAAAAATTATTAACTTAGAAAAATATAACTTACAACAAGTTATTAATGATTTACAACAAGTTTATGGAATTGCTTTTATTTGCGTTGCTTATCAAGTCAATAAAGAAATTAATGAAATTCAATTAGCATGCAATAAACTTGTTAATAATACTGATCAAACTTTTAAAATTGAAGCTCGTCGAAATGATAAAAGTTTTATATATGATTCAATGCAAATCAAACAAATTTGTGCTACTTATTTATTACAAAACCAACCTACACTAAAAGTTGATGTTCATCATCCGCAATTGTTAATTAATATTGAAATTAAACATGATTGTGCTATTGTTTATGGTCATAAAATTCCCGGTGCTAAAGGTCTACCAGTTGGTATTAATGGTAAAGCCTTAGTACTATTATCAGGTGGTATTGACTCTCCTGTTGCTTCGCGATTAATTATGAAGCGAGGTATTAGTGTTGATTTTATTACTTTTATTACCCCACCACACACTTCACAAAAAGCTTTAGATAAAACAATTGCATTAGCAAAACAAATAACATTAAATAATCATTTAACTAAAGCGAATTTATATGTATGCAATTTCACTAAATTACAAGAAGAAATTGCTCATATTTCTAAAGAATCTTATCGAATTACGCTTATGCGTCGTTATTTTATGCGGATTGCTAAGCGTTTAGCAATAGATATTAAAGCAGGTGCTTTAGTAACGGGTGAAGCACTTGGGCAAGTAGCTTCACAAACTTTAAATAGTATGCAAACTATTAGTAGTGTTTTAAATGATTTTTTAGTTTTAAGACCTTTGATTACTTATGATAAACAAGAAATTATTAGCTTAGCTAAACAATTTAATACTTATGAATTATCAATTTTACCATATGATGATTCATGTAGTTTGTTTGCACCTAAAAATCCAACAACTAATCCAAATGTTCAAACAGCTATGAAACTAGAGCAAGAGTCGTTGGTTTTAGATGCGATTTATGAATTAGTTTTTACTAAAGAAATTACTAAAATTAATTTATCATCAAAATAGGAGAGTTATTATGCAAAAAGATTTGTTAAATAAGTTAATTGAACAAACATATGGTTTTAGTAAAATTAGTATTTTTGTTCATACAAATCCCGATTGTGATGCTTTAGGATCAGCTTTTGCATTAGCAAGAATTTTAAAATTAAATACTTTTGGCACAAGAGTTAAAATTGTTGGTATTAACACATTAAATCCAAATGATTTTAAAAATTTCTTTACGTTTGATAAAAATGAAGTTGAAGATGAATTTATTGAAGGTTCATTAGCTTTTATTGTTGATACAGCCAATCAAGAGCGAGTTTTATCACAAAAACATACACTAGCTAAAAAAACAATTTTAGTTGATCATCATGTAAAAACAGTATCTTACACTGATCTTACTTATATTAATGATCAATCAATTGCTACTTGTGAAATGCTAGCTTATTCACTAATGCACACTAATTTAAACTTTGATGTAAAAACATTAAATTATTTACTATTAGGTTTAACAACTGATTCAAATCGGCTAATGTATGATAAAGTAAGTGATATTACATATGAAATCATGGCTTGATTTTTTAAAAACAATGTGAAGCACTACCAAATTTATCAACAATTGTATGAACGTAATTTAGATGATATTTTATTTGATAATGAATTAATTAAAACCATTAAAACACATAAGCAAATTGCTTATTTAAATATTGATAAAAGCTGAAATCAAAAATATAATTTTACAAGATGAGGCGATAAAGTCTATTTATTAAGTAATATTAAAAACTATCCAATTTGATTTGTTGTTTATTTTGATGAAACTACGAACACTTATAAAGTCTCATTACGAAGTAATAAATACAAAGTGCGTTTAGTTGCTAATCAATTTAATGGAGGAGGTCATGATTTAGCTGCAGGTTGTAGTTTAGCTAATATTGATCAATTAAATGATTTATTAAAAGCTCTTGAGTTATTAATTAAAAATCAAGAGGTTGTTGATTAATCAAAAATAATATATTTACTAACTAATTTTATTTATAATATTAGATAGTAAACAAATGAAATTTTTATAAGGATGTGTAATAAATTATGAGTGATAAAAAAAGTGATTTTGAAAAGTTATTTGAACGTTCAAAAGTGCAAGAAACATCAATTTTTGATATTAATGATATTGATGAACAAAAACCTTATGAACAACATTCAATCGAAGAATTATCATACATTTTAGAGTATGAAAAAATTGATAAGAAAACACGTGAAAAAATTAAAAAGATTATTAAAGAAAAACAACGAAATTTATAATGTTTATTAATTTAAATGTGCACTCATATTATTCTTTACTTAATAGCGCTTTAAGTATTGATGATTTAATTCAACACGCATTAGATAATAATCAACCATATGTTTGTTTAACAGATTTAAATAACATGTATGGTTGTATTGAATTTTATGATAAAGCGAAAGCACATAATTTAATTCCCATCATTGGTTTAGAATTTGAATATCAAAACACAACTTTAGTAGCTTATGCTAAAAATTATAATGGCTATTTAAAATTAATTAAATGATCATCTTGAATTATGACAAATACAACATTTATAATTCAAGAAGATTTTGATGATTTAATTATTGTTTGTAAAAAAGGGGGTTTAGTTTTTGAAAACCCTAATTTTTATCAAGCCCAAAATCAAAACGCTTCTAATGCTATTGCATTACAAAGCGTTTTTTATGCACAAGAAAATGATAAAACAGTTTTTTTAGCCATGCTTGCTATTAAAAATGATTTAAAATTAGATGATTTTATAGATTGTCATGAATTTGATAAAAATTATTTTTTAAATGATCATGAAGCACAATCTTTATTTTCAACAATTGCTTTAGATAATTTAAATAAAGTTTTAAATGAATTACAAGTTGAAATTCATGATCTACCAATTAATATTCCTGTTTATGATAAAAACAATTTAACAGTTTCGAGTGAAATTTTAAAACAATTGTGTATTAGTGGATTAAAACAACGTTTAAACGCTCATGATGGGCAAGTTAAAAAAGCTTATGCTCAACGGTTAAAATATGAGTTAGATGTTATTAGTGAAAAACAATTTGATGATTATTTTTTAATTGTTTATGATTTTATAAATTATGCTAAAAGCAATGGAATTATTGTAGGACCTGGTCGAGGAAGTGCAGCTGGGTCATTAGTTGCGTATTGTTTGTATATTACTGATATTGATCCCATTAAACATAATTTAATCTTTGAACGATTTTTAAATCCAACAAGAAAAAGTATGCCAGATATTGATACTGACATTATGGATGAAAAACGTGATCAAGTCATTGAATATTTATTTGAAAAATATGGCAATGATCACGTTGCTTATATTGTAACTTTTCAACGATTAAAAGCAAAAATGGCCCTTCGTGATGTGGGGCGGATTTTGGGTATTGATTTAAAAGTCATTGATAAAATTTGCAAAAACATTAAAACTGATTATGATGAAGACATTGATTTAGCAATTAAAAAAAGTGCGACATTAAAAGAAATGTATGTTTTACATAAAGAATTATTTGAAATTTCTAAAAAATTAATTCATGCTCCACGTCAAATTGGAACACATGCTGCTGGAATAATTTTAAGCAATAGTTCAATTACAAATATTATTCCAATTCAATTAGGCATTAATGATCGTCCTTTATCACAATATTCAATGGAGTATTTAGAACGTTTTGGTTTAATTAAAATGGATTTATTAGGTTTAAAAAACCTAACAATTATTGATAATGTTTTAAAAATGATTTATAAAACACAAAATAAAAAAATCGATCTTTTTAATATTGATTACAATGATAAATTTGTTTTTCAAGATTTAGCAAAAGCTAAAACAAATGGTATTTTTCAATTAGAATCACCTGGAATGAAAAAGGTTTTATTAAAAGTTAAGCCACAAAATATTGAAGATATTTCCATTGTTTCAGCACTTTTTAGACCAGGTCCACAACAAAATATTAAAACATTTGTTGAACGACGATTCAAACGTGAAGAATTTAGTTATTGAAATGAACAAACAAAAAAAATTTTAGAACCAACATATGGAATAATTATTTATCAAGAACAAGTGATTGAATTAGTTAAAACAATTGCTAATTTTGATATTGCAACATCTGATAATTTCCGTCGAGCAATTTCAAAAAAAGATGAAAAAATTTTAATGCAACTAAAAGATGATTTTATTAATGGTGCTTTAGCTAATAATTATAAACAACCATTAGTAAACCAAATTTTTGAATATATTTTCTCATTTGCTCATTATGGATTTAACCATTCTCACTCACTAGCATATTCATACATTAGTTATTGATTAGCTTATTTAAAACATTATTATCCACTAGAATTTTTAAGTGTTTTACTATCACATACGAGTGCATCAAAAGAAAAACTATTATCTTATTTAGATGAAGCTAAAGATTTTAATATTAGTATTAAAGGACCTGATATTCAACATTTTAGTAATGATTTTGTCATTGATAATCACAAACAAATTATTCGTTTTGGTTTTAAAACAATTAAAGGTTTTGGTGATGAGTTACTTAAAAAAATTAAGTTAGCTTTAGAAAATGCAGAATTAAGTGATTATATTTCATATATTGATGCTTTAAAAAAAGGTAACATTAGTTTAAAAAATATTGAAATTTTAATTCGCATTGGAGCTTTTGATAGCTTTGAAATTAATCGTTTATTTTTATTAAATAATTTAGAAGAAATTTTTGAGAAAACAGGATTGAATGGTCATTTTTTTGATTTAAATTTAGTTGGTTTAGATTATGCAAATGATATGAGTATTAATGAACGTTTTCAAGAAGATGAAATTCAATATTTAGGAATTAATTTAAGTAGTTTAAATTACACAAATTATACTAATGAAATTGATTATAGCAATTTAAAATATGAAATTGAAAGTTTTAATGAAATCAATACAAATTATGAAGTAAATATTGTAGCTCAAGTTTTAAATATCGTGCAATCAAAAACTAAAAAAGGTAATGATATTTTTTATTTGGATGTACTAGTTGAAAACAAAAAAGAAAAATTAACAATTTTTCAAAATAGTAAGCATTTAGTTGATGAAATTGACATTAATGGAATTTATGTTTTTGGTGTTAAATTATTAAATCATTTTAATTTTATTGTAAGTGTTAAACAAAGGGTCTAGAATATGAAAAAAGCAATTGTAATCGATGGAAATTCATTAATTTATCGTGCTTTTCACGCAACTTATAAACAAGCTGAATGAGCTGTTGAAAACCAATTAATGCCCACTAATGCGATTAAATTAGTTGCTTCAATGATTTTTAAAATTTTAAATGAAGATCAATTTAGTTACGCTTTAATTGCACTAGATGCTTCTAAAAAAACTTTTCGTGCTCAAGAATATGCTGCTTATAAAGCAACACGCAAGCCAATGGATGAAAAATTAGTTGTTCAATTACCTTATATAAAAAAACTTTTTACTGCTATGGGCTTTCATATTATTTCACAACCTGGAATTGAAGCTGATGATTTTGTTGGTTCTTTTAGTAATTTAATGAGTAAATCAAATATTGATACCATCATTTATAGTACAGATCGTGATATGCTACAGTTAATTAATCCAAACACAAAACTTAAATTATTAAAAACAGGGACAAGTATTGTTCAAGAAATTAATTTAGCTAATTTTGCACTATTAAATAATGGTTTACTTCCAAAACAAATCATTGACTATAAAGGTTTAGTGGGTGATAGTAGTGATAATTTAGTTGGCGTTAAAGGAATTGGACCAAAAACTGCTATTAATTTAATTTTAAAATACACTAATCTTGAAAATATTTATGCTAATTTAGAAGAAATAACTCCTAGTGTTAAAAATAAGCTAATTGAACATGAAAAAATGGCTTTTTTATCAAAAAAAATAGCAACAATTCAAACTGATTTATTATTAGATGAAACATTAGAAAATTTTATTTTAAAGCCTTATAATATTCAAGAATTAGATACTTTATTTGAATCTTTAAAAATAAATAATATGCACAATTATTATAAATAGTGTATATTTAAAATGCTATTTAAGGAGGATTTTAAAATGCCAGAACTACCAGAAGTCCAAACCATTGTTGATTATTTAAATCTTAATGTTTTAAATTTATTAATTAAAAAAGTAATTGTCCATTTACCAAAAATTTTAAAAAATAAAACACCTGCTGAATTTGAGAATTTATTAGTTAATCATAAAATTACTAATATTAAACGCCTTGGCAAATACTTATTATTCTTTTTAGATAATAATTTAGTATTAAGTGTGCATTTGCGAATGGAAGGAAAATTTTATTACCAACCAAAAGATGAGTGATTTAATTTAGCGCATACTCATATTATTATTGAATTTGAGAATGGAATGCAACTACGTTATAATGACACACGTCAGTTTGGTACTTTTCATATTTATGAACAAGAATCTTTTTTAGATTCTAAAGAATTAAAAAAGATTGCTTTAGATCCTCTTGATGCTAATTTTACGCCCCAATACTTGTATGAAAAACTTAAAAAAAGTAATAAAGCTATTAAAACTGCTTTATTAGACCAATCTAATGTTTCTGGAATTGGTAATATTTATGCTGATGAAATTTTGTTTGCTACTAAGATTTTTCCCACTACTTTAGCTAAAGATCTTACAATAAAAGATTATGAAAATATTGCAAAAGAAGCTAAAAGAATTTTATTATTATCAATCCAAAATAAAGGAACAACAATTCATACTTATAAATTTGGCAATGATGAAACAGGGATGTTTCAAAAAATGTTATTAGTACACACTCACGCTAAAAAACCATGTCAAACTTGTGGCACAATTATTCAAAAAACAAAAGTTAATGGACGTGGAACTTATTATTGCTCAAATTGCCAAAATCAAAAATAATATTATTGTTAATTACTAATATTTTTAAACTCAAAATTGCTATAATAATTAGAGTTTAATTTGCTCAAGTGGCGAAATGGCAGACGCAGTTGACTCAAAATCAACCGAGAAATCATAAGGGTTCGAGTCCCTTCTTGAGCACCATTGTATTAGTTTAAAAAATGATATGAGAACATCAAATTCCATATCATTTTTTATTTACTATTTTTAATTAAATCTTCAACTTTATTTAGTTTTTCTCAACTCAAATCTAAATCATCACGACCAAAATGTCCATAAGTTGCTACAGGTAAATATTTTGTTGTTCATAGATTTAAATCATTAATGAAAGTTTTAATGTCAAAATTAAAACTTTTTTTAATTGCTTCAAAGATTTTAGTTTCATCAATTAAATTAGTATTAAATGTATTCACATACATGGCAACAGGTTGTGGTTGACCAATTGCAAATGCTAATTGAATTTCACATTGTTTAGCAAGTTTAGCTGCTACAACGTTTTTTGCAATTCAACGCGCAAAATAAGAAGCGCTTCGATCAACTTTAGTTGGATCTTTTCCACTAAAGGCCCCACCACCATGATGACCTACTCCACCATAAGTGTCAACAATAATTTTTCGTCCAGTTAAACCAGTATCGCCAATTGGACCACCAATTACAAATCTTCCTGAAGAGTTAATAATTTTTTTAAAGTTAGTGTTTAAATTATATTTTTTAGCAATTTGTTCCATAATAGCACTAACTTTTTTATTAAAATACTCAACATCATAATCTTCATCGTGTTGAATACTTACTAACATTGTTTCAATTAGTGGAGTTGAATTAGAATAGTCAATACTTACTTGTGATTTCATATCTGCTTGAATTTTAATAAATTCTTTACTACGACGTTGACGCTCAATTTCTTTTAATAATTCATGTGCTAACACTGATGTTAATGGCATGTATTGTGGTGTTTCATCACAAGCATAACCAAAAACGATTCCTTGATCCCCTGCTCCAATTAAATTCTTATTTGTTTTATCAACACTTTGAGCAATATCTACTGATTGTTTATTAACATTAGAAATAATCGTAAAATCATTCTCATCATAACCTAAAGGTTTGATGATTTCTCAAGCAGTTTTAACAACATCAACGTATGCATGTGTAGTAATTTCACCAGCAATAACAATTAAACGATTACATGCTAAAACTTCACATGCGACACGTGAGTTTTGATCTTGCGATAAACACTCATCTAAAATCGCATCACTAATTTGATCACATATTTTATCTGGATGACCAGCACCAACTGATTCACTCGTTATAATTTTTTTATATTGCATATTATTTTATTCTTCCTTACTTATTTTATTAATATTGATTTTTTATGATTTTTAATTAAAGCATAAGCATAAGCGCCAATCATAGCAGCATTGTCACCTGTATAAATCATTTGGGGGATATATGAAATAACGTTTAAATCACGAATTTTTTTACGTAACAAACTATTAGCTGACACGCCTCCACCAATCGCTAAACGTTTTAATTGATATAAATCTAAATAGTATTTAACTTTTTTAATTACTTCATTAATAGCAAATTTTTGAAAGCTTGAAGCAATCACAATCGGATCAAAATCTAGTTTTTTCTGCTTAGAGTTATGAACATAATTAATCACTGCTGTTTTTAGACCACTAAAACTAAAATTTTTTGCAGCAGGTTGGGATTTAATAAATTCTAAAGTTGCTAAATCTTCTTGATAGTTTTTATCAATAATTGGTCCACCAGGGTAGTTTCAACCAAGAATACGCGCTACTTTATCATAACATTCGCCAATTGCATCATCTTGTGTTTGATTTAAAATCTTAATTTGATCATAATCACTCACTAAATATAAACAACTCTCTCCACCTGAAACAACAAGACCTAAAAATGGAAAAACTAATTCTTGATCAATACTTGCACTAAATACATGTGCATGTAAATGATTTATAGGTACTAGTTCTGCATTAATTAATGAAGCTAATTGTTTTGCAAAAACTTTACCAACATGTAAACAACCTGGTAAACCCGGCATAGCAGTGTATGCAACATGAGTAATTGTTAAAGGATCAATTTTTGTTTCATTTAAAATATCTACAAATAAACGATTAATATTGTGTTCGTGATAACGACTTGCTAATTCTGGAACAACACCACCATGAAAAGCTTGTGCAGAGGCTGAACTACTAATTTTGTGGGCAATTAATTTATTGTTTTCAAATAATGCTAAACTTGTTTCATCACAACTTGATTCAATGCTTAAAATTAAATATTTTTCTTCCATATTTTATTTTATTTTATTTTATTAATCACTTTATAACAATTCATTGATAATTCATCATCATACATTTCATCATCTGCAAAATGATTTCAACAACGTAGGCATTTTTTAAAATTAGCATTAACAACACTTGTAGTATTTGTAAATTCAATTTTTGCAACACCAAACCATTTAGCTAGTAGTTTTGGATTATTTAATAAGTAATCATCTAAAATTAGATTTTTAGCAATTGTTACTAATGCTTCATTATTTTTCTTTAAAACATTATTTTTTCGTGCATTTTCAAGTTCGTTAAAAATTTCATCTTTAATACTAAAGAATGCTTTAACATGGGCAATACCTTTTTTAAATTGAAATTGTGATTGATCATAAAAGTCTTCTAAACGAATTGACTCTTTTTTATTAGCATCATTTAAAAATGAATAAGCTTCTTCTGTTGTGTGTGGAATAATTGGTGTTAAATCAATTAATGAGTTTTTTAAAATTCAATAAACTGTTGATTGGATTTGTTTCCGAATTGGATCATCAACCGCTAAACAATACATATCATCTTTAATATTTTCAAAATACCATGATGATAAATCTAAAATAAATTTATTAAATAATTTAACAATTGTTTGATAATCAAAACTTTCATATGCTTTAATAACTTTTAAATGTAATTCATTAAATTCGTTTAAAACAAACTGGTCTTCTTGACGAACATCAAAACTAAAATCAACGCTTGGTTCAAAATCATTTAGAATTGATAGTGAATATTTAAATAAAGTGTTTCTAATTCGACGATAAATTTCAGCATTTTGTTTTAGGATTTCTTCTGAAATTCTTGTATCATTTTGATAATCTGAATTAGCAATTCACAGTCTTAAAACATCTGCTCCATAAACTTTACATACATCTAAAGGATCAACAACATTTCCTTTTGATTTAGACATTTTATAACCTTCACCATCTAAAACCATTCCATGGGCTACTAAATATTTATAAGGCGCTTTATTATTTAAAATGGTTCCTGTAATTAATGAAGAATTAAATCAACCACGGTATTGATCATAACCTTCTAAATATACATCAGCTGGATAAGGTAAATTATAGTGTTGTAAAACATTGTATGAACTACCTGAATCAAATCATACATCCATAATGTCTTTTTCTTTATAGAAAGTTTTGTTTTTCATACTCAAATATTTAGGTGTTAAAAAAGCATTAACATCTAAATCAAATCATGCATTAACGCCTTTTTCATTTAAGACATTAATGATATTTTCAACTAAATCAGGATCCATAATTGCTTCATGATTTTCATCAAAAATCATGGGAATAGGAACACCTCATACACGTTGACGTGAAATGCATCATTCTTTACGATTAACAATCATTTCATGCATTCTTTCAATACCTCTAAAACTAGTTGATTTAACATCATTTTTTAGAGTTTGTAAGATATTAGGTAAGATTTTTTCAATTGAAACAAATCATTGTTTTGTTGCACGATACATTACTGGTTTTTTTGTTCTTCAATCATGTGCTACACTATGGGTAATTAATTCATGGTGAATTAATAGTTGATTACAAATTAAACGATCTAAGATAACTTGATTAGCATCTTCATAAAACATATTTTCTAATTCTGAATCATTAACTAATGCATTATATTTACCAAACTGATCAATAATAACTTCTGTTTCAATACCATATTTTTTACATGCATAATAATCTTCTAGACCAAATGCTGGCGCATTATGAACTAATCCAGTTCCATCATTAGCACTAACATACTCATCCATAATAATAAAAGCGTGTTTTTTAGTAATTGGTGAAATATATTTAATTTTTTCTAATGCACTAGCTTTAAAATCTTTAATTAATTTATAATCTTCAAAACCAACTTTTTTAGTAAAACTTTCAACGAGTGATTTAGCAATTACATAATTTTCGTTTTTATATTCGATTAAACTATAAGTTAATTCAGGATGAATTGCGATTGCTAAATTAGCTGGTAGTGTTCAAGGAGTTGTTGTTCAAATCACAAATGATGTTGGTTTATCATTAAATAATTCACTACTATCAACAACTTGCATTTTTACATAAATGGCTGGTGATTGACGATCGCCATATTCAATTTCTGATTCTGCTAATGCTGTTTGTGATGATCATGATCAAAAAACAGGTTTAAAATCTTGATAAATAAAACCTTTTTTTAACATATTAGCAAAAAGTTTTAGTTGATCAATCTCATAACTATGATCTAAAGTTAAATAACGTTGTTTAAAATCAGAAACCATTCCTAATCTTAAAAATTGTTGGATTTGATTATCAACTTGTTCTAAAGCATATTTCTTACATTGTTCACGACGTTCGTTAACACTTAAATTTGACAATTTAACTTTTTTAGATAAGGCTACTTCAATTGGCAAACCGTGTGTATCTCATCCTGGGATATAAGGCGAGTAGTAATTATTCATATTATGATATGAAACAACAAAATCTTTTAAGATTTTGTTTAAAGCATGCCCAATATGAATGTTCCCATTAGCATATGGTGGTCCATCATGTAAAACAAAAGGTTTTTTGTCTTTGTTTTTAGCTAATAATTTTTCATAAATTCCATGTTCAATTCAAAATTGTTGAATTTTTGGTTCTTTAATGTTTAAATTAGCACGCATTTCAAAAGCGGTGCTAGGCATATTAAGGGTGCTTTTATAATCTTTCATACTCTCTTTTTCCTTCTATATTTAGCTTATTCAATAAAACAACATTGCAAGAATCATAGCAATGTTGCAATATAATATATTAAAATTAAACATAAATTAATTCTAATTAATATCTAGAATTATACTAAAAAATAAGGGGAGCTTGTTATTTGTCAACGAATTATTTTTTAATTGCCATTACAATTTTGACTATTATTTGTATTGGTTTAGGTAATTTTTTTATTAAACCAGTTCAAACACAAAAAATTAATTGATGAACATGAAATCATTTTATCAACACAAAATGAATTATTAATATTTTAATTAGTATTAGTTTTTTAATTTATTTTTGTTGTTTACGATGAGCTCCAGGTGCTAAAGATTTTTTTAGTAATGAAATGGAAATAATTAAAACTTTAAATGACAAATATGCTAACTATATCAATTCATATGAAGCATCAATTACCTTTTCCCGTACATTTTTATTGGATTGATGTCCTTGTTTTTCAGTATTAATTTCTATTGTCGCTATTTTTGATAAAAAACAAATTATTGTTAATTATTTAGGTTTTTTATGTTTTTGCTTTGGATTATTAACAATTGTTGGTGGATTAGTTGGTGATGAAGCAATTGGGTGAGAGAATTTAATAAATTATGTTTTCATTGGTAAATCTCCTAATACCATTTATTTTGCTTTACACTTTTATTTGTGTGTTTTTGGTTTTTATTTATTTGTAAATACACGTAAAACAATTAAAATATATTGGATATACATCATTATCCATACTATTTTAATTGGCTATATTATTTACGTTAATGTCATGATTGTAATTTTTAATGTGAAAAATAACGCTAGTGGATTTAGTTTTGGTGATTGATATTCACCAGTGTACGCTCAATATAGTACAGTGGCACAAGTTTTGCAATTAGATTATCGTTTAAACGCTTTGGTTATGTGTTTGTTCATGTATGCTATTTTTGTGGTAGGGTATTTAATACGTTATTACTTGCAAAAAGTTTATATAAACAAATATAATATAAAGTATAGTCAAGAAGGGAGTTATTTCGCTTATGTCAAAAATCATCGATAATATTGATACTAAAGCATTAAGAATTGATCACTATGAAGAATGAGAGCAAAATCATATTATTAAGGTGATTAATGCTTATCGCCATCATGAATCAAAAAAAGAGAAATTTAAAATGATTCATGAATTAATCAAAAATCACCAAATGCATTTAACGAAATTAATTCCATTGTTTGATGTTTCAATTTCTGGATACTATAAATGATTAGAAGATTTAAAAATTGATCAAGTGTGTCCAATTAAAAAAAGAAATATGGATTTAATTGAAAAAATTTGTAAAAGCCATAAACACTATGTTGGATGTCGTAAAATTCAAAAAATTCTTGAAACTCAATATAATGTTAAGTTAAATTACAAAACAATTAATCTTTATATGAATAAAATGGATTTATGTAAACCTTGTCATCATGACTATGATGCACATCGCCATGAACATTGCGAAAATGAAGAATAGTTGATAACTATTCTTTTTTAATGTTGATTACAATTATTTTAGCAATCTCAATATCTGATTGCTAATTTTTAGCATTTTAGGTTATAATATATACTATTGTAAATATGAGATTTTAAAGGAAGTGGTTTAAATATGGCAAAACGTGATTACTATGAAGTTTTAGGTGTTAGTAAATCAGCAAGCCCTGAAGAAATTAAAACTGCGTTTCGTAAATTAGCAAAAGAGCACCATCCAGATCGAAACAAATCTGCTGATGATACTGTTTTTAAAGAAATTAATGAAGCTTATGAGGTGTTATCAGATCCTAAAAAACGTGCTCAATACGACCAATTTGGTCATGATGGACCGCAAGGGTTTGCTGGAGCTGGTGGCTTTTCTGGGTTTAGTGATGGATTTGGCGGTGTTGATTTTGACATCAACGACATTTTTGGAAGTTTTTTTAAAAATGGTGCTAGCTCACGTAGTTCATCAAGCCAATATGAAACGTATGACATTCATTTACGTTTACATTTAGAATTTATAGAAGCTATTAAGGGTGTTTCTAAAAATATTAGTTATGATCGTAAAATCACATGTAACAAGTGTCAAGGAACAGGAGCAAAAGATCCTAAAGATGTTAAAACTTGTACAAAATGTCATGGTCGTGGAACTACAATTGAAAACGTTCATTCATTATTTGGAACAATTCAACAAGAAGTTGAATGTCATGAATGTGAGGGAACTGGAAAAGTTGCTAATAGCAAATGCGAACAATGTTATGGCAAAAAAGTTATTAATGAACGCGTTAATTTAACAGTTGAAATTCCTGCTGGTACACAAGATAATGAAAAATTAGTAGTAAGTAAAAAAGGTAATATCATAAATAACCAAGAATTTGATCTTTATTTACATATTAGCGTTAAACCATCAAAATATTTTGCATTCGATGGTTTAGATATTTACTCAGAAACTTATGTTGATCCTATTAAAGCAATTGTTGGTGGTGTAATTGAAGTAGTAACAACAAGTGGAATTAAAACTATTGAAATTCCACCAAATACTCCAGAAGGTAAAAAATTTAGAATTAGTGGCGCTGGAATTGTTAATAAAAAACCAAATATTTTTAGCAAAAAAAATGGAGATTTTTACACAACAATTCGTTATGCAAAACCACTTGAATTAACTAAAGAAGAAATTGCTTATTTAAAAAATATTAGTGCTCGTACCAACCAAAGTGTTGAGTATTATAAAAATAAATTATTAAAAGAGGTTAATAAATAATGAGTAAAAATAATGAAAATATCAAACACCAAAATGAAGGCAAACTTCATGACCAAGTTGATAAAAAAGAAACTAAAAATCATGCTAAACAAGAATTTAAATACAAAGAATTGTATGAACATGAACTAAAAAAGAATAAGGAATTACAAAACGTTAATGAATTATTAATAAACAAAAATCAACAATTAGAAATACAAATTAATCAATTAAATCAAGATTTTGTTAAACAATTAGAAACTAAAACAAAACAAGCTCAAGAAATTTTAGAGCAAAAAGTTAATGAACTTGAAGCTCGTCATGAAACAAAAGTAAATGATGCTGTTTTTAAAATCTTTAAATTTAAAATGGAACCATTATTAGATGCAATTAATCATTTTACAAAGATTGTTAACCAAAACTATGATGATCCTAAAATTCAAGCTTTTATCGAAGGTTTTAAAATGTTCTCTCAAAACATGATTGATGGTTTAGAAAATTTAAAAATCACAAAAATATCACCCCAAATTAATGACATGTTAAATGATGATACAATGGAAGTTTTTGAAGTTGTTCAAAATACTAATAAACCTTCAATGCATGTTACTGAAGTCATAAGTGATGGTTTTAAATATAATGATAAAGTCATTAAATTCGCAGTTGTTAAAGTTGCTAAATAATTAAAAGTGATAAGTGGTTAACACCTATCACTTTTTTATTGCTTGTGTGTTAAAAAATTATTAATTGAAGATAATTAATTACATTTAATTAATTAAAATTTTGGCTTTCTTACGCTTGTTTATAAATTTTAAAATCATTCAATTAATAGTAAAAATTAGAATTTCATAACCAATGAGCGCAAATAACATTGTTGTAAAAATAGGATTACCATTAGCACTTGGTCAAATATTTGTAATTGCTCCATAAACAGTAACATTAGCTAAAAGTGGTAAAAACATTGCATATATCGCATAAATTACAACATAGAACATGAAACCTTTTCAAGCATAAAAATACTTTAAATGGATTACATATTTATTTTTAACAATGCAATAGTAAGCAAAAATTGTAAAAGTAACTGGTGTAACTAAATGGTTATAAAAACCAACCATATTATTAAATCAAACTCAAGTTGATCGTTGTGAAAACACAGGAAATAAAACAAATAATCAAATAGAACTAACAATTAGAATATAAGATAAAACAATTAATAGAACTCGATTGTTTTTAACAAAACGTGCTTTAGGATTAATAAAATACAAAAATGCCATTCCAATGCACATTCAATTACCTTGTGAAGTAAAATAGTGCATATTGTGGAATCAAATATTATTTGTGTAAATGATTTCAGTCCCCATACTATTTTTATCAAAAATAATTAAACGCCCTGGATTTTTAGGTACATAATCAATTGATGAAAAAACAATAAAAGGAATTGCGATAATCAAAAAAATTAAAGCAAAAATTGATCTTGAATCTTTAATATTAAATTCAATTTTATTATTTTCACTTAAAATGTGATACAAGCTACGTTGTCAATAATAAGTTCATGATGTTCAATTTTTAGCAATAATCACATAAGCGTAAGGATTAAATAAAATTGAAGCAACTGCAAAATTAAATGTTTCTAACTTATTTAACTTAACATACTCTAATATGTAACCAAAAAAGAAGAAATTAACCATGATATATCATGCTAAAGTATATAAAGTGATTGCAATTGATGTTTGTTGATATGTAAATATAAATTGTCGATACTGGTTTGAAATAACATCATTTCGATACAAAAAGCGTGGATCTGAAAAGAAAATACACAAACTAACAATCATAATTAACAAAAATAAATTGTTCAAAATAATTAAATTTAAAAATTTTGGTGCATAAGTTTTTAAATTATTTTGGATGCGTATTTGGTTAGCATTATCTAACGTTTTATTAACAAATTTCTTATTATTAATCAAGCCATCACGTCCTTTATTTTCATCATTTAACTATTATTATAGACAAAAAACCATTGCAAAATTGAATTTTATGCTTATATTAATTTTTATTTTTCCATTTTTAAAATTGAAGTTGTGTGCTATATTTAATATGGCAAATATGGAAAATTTATTTTTTAAACATTTGCTTTAAAACTATAATGTGAATTAATTAAAAAGAAAGGAGTTTTTATGGATCAAGTTTATAGTGTCGCCATGGCTTATATTCTGACATTAATCATTTCTCCTTTATATTCTTATTTAATAGGTAGTTTAAATGCAAGTATCATTTTATCACTACTTCTTAAAAAACAAGATATTCGTCATTTTGCTTCTAAAAACGCAGGTATGACTAACATGACACGAGTTTATGGTAAAAAGTTAGGTATATTAACACTCTTTTTAGATATTGTTAAACCAATCATTACCATTAGTTTAACATACATTATTTACAAATATGCTCTAAACGCACCATTTGTTTTAAGTAATGGTTTTAATCAAGCGATTTTAGTTTATTTTGGAGGTATATTTACTATTATTGGTCATTGTTACCCAATTTTCTTTAAATTTCAAGGAGGCAAAGGTGTTGCATCTTATGGTGGTTTTTTGATTACAATTGACCCAATTGTTGCAGTAATTGGAATTATAACGTTATTAATTATTTTATTAATCACTAAATATATGTCATTATCTGCTATGATTACAGCAACCATAACTTGTTTTTTAGTTTTAATTCCTGGAATCAATTACATTCCATACTACAATGAACATTTTGTCGAATATTTATTTGATTTAAATCATGTTATAAAAGGCACATGGTATGTTTGATTATTCTTGTTAATTAGTGCAAGCATATTAATATATCGCCACAAAACAAATATTTTGAGTATTGCTACAAAGCAAGAACGCAAAACATTTTTATTTCAACCAAAACCAAAAAATAATATTTAGCAACATTAACAAGTAATTCGCTAAACAATTTAATAATTAATTAATTAATTAATTTTAAACATTGTTATTTTGCAATGGAGTTTTTCATGGACAAAAAAAATATTTTTACAATTCTAGAAAAGTTAATTAAAAAATACGAATATTTATACAAACCTATCCTTGATGATTATATTAGTAACTTCACAAGAACTTTCTTAGAATATATTTTAACAATTGAAATGAAATATCATTTAAACTACGAACGATTTGAACGTTATTTAAGTAATAGTTCTCGAAATTATCGTAATGGTTTTTCTAAAAAACAATTACATATGAATGATTTAAAAATTTTAGTTAATATTCCACGTGATCGAAATGGTGCTTTTGAATCAAAAATCATTTCTAAATACCAAGTAGATATTTCACGCTTTGAATATCGTTTATTATCATTAGGTATTAATAATTTACAACTAAACGAATACGAAAAGATTCTAGAAGACTTTTATGATATTTATAACGATAAAACCATTGATAAATTACGCAATGAAATTGCTTTAAAAGTTTATGATTATTTAAAAAATAAAAAGCAAGAATTAAATAATATTGATGTTGATCAAATCTTTATTGATGGGTTTAGTTTATCAACTAATAAATATTTAACAATTGTAATTACCAAAAGCTTAGATAAACAGCTTACTATTTTAGGTTTTTGAGTTATTAATAATTTACAAAACAAATGATGGAATGACATTATTGCAAAAATTGCTATGCATCATCCCCAAGTGATTAGTTATAAAATCTTATTTAAAAATGATGATGAATTATTAATGTCGCTAAAAAATCATAGTTCAAACGATTTTGAACGTGCTCGTTTTATTTTTATTAACAAACGTATTTTGAAATAAAACAAGACTAGCACGTAACTAGTTTATTTGTTTATACTGTTATAAATTGATTCAAACATTAACAATTTCAATCATTTTATTTTTTATACAAGTACATTATATATATATATATATAGAAAGTCAAGTATAAAAATAAAAACAAGTCTAACATTTTTACAAAGAAACGTTAAGCCTTGTTTTTATTTTCTAGTTTTTTAATTATTTTTTACCATAAATGCTATAAATCGCAGCGTTTAAATCTCCGCCAAATTCAGGTTGTGCAGAATTATATACATTATTACCTGATGGATATGATTCTTTGCGTTCATTTTTTGATTGATCATATGTTTTAGAACTAGCATAAACTCGTGGACCTTTGCTAAGGTTATCTTGTGAATAAAATAAGACAATTCCAGGAGTTTTTGTTGCACTTAGTTCAACTAATTTTTCTTTTGATAAATAAGTTTTTAAGAAATTTAAAATTTCACGAAATTTAATAGCTTGAGCATCATTACGGAAATAAACTTCTTTGCCATTTTTATCTTTATATTTTTTGTTAACATCAAAAGAGTATTCAGCTGGAGCATTATTAGCTCAATTTTGATCCTCTTTAATAGTGCTTGATTTGTTTTGTTTAATTAAATTTTCATATTCTTGTTTTTGTTTAAAAACATCACTATTTATTAAATCAATAAAACTATAAAATTGTGGAACATGTTCATAAATATCTTTGTCAGCATAATTTTTAACATTATTGATTGTTTTTGATAATGATCCATTAAAATTAAGATTATCATTGTATTGTAAATCATTAACTGAATTAATATGATTTGCTTGATTGCTATAAACAAAATCTAAATTGTCAAGATTTGATTGTGTACCAATGTATAAAACATAATTTCCATTATTAATTTTTTTAGTACCTAAAAGCATTTCTTTAATTCCTACATTAGCATTTGACAAATTAGTGTAATTTAAACTTTGATTAACACTACTTGCTTGGATTGATTTTGCATAAACATCTGTTTTAGCTGATAATGATAAAAAAGTACTAGTTGCAACAATTGCACTAACTCCAACTAAAGATGCAATAGAAATTAAAATTGCTTTTTTCATTTAATATAACCCCTTAAATTAATGTTTTAATAAATAAATTCTTACTTCAAGAATTCACTATCTAAAAATTATATAATATTATAATAGTTAAAAAATGGTGATTTCTAAATATTATGGAAGTTAATACAAAAAAACGTGTTGTTATTGGTTTATCAGGGGGAGTAGATTCTTCTGTTAGTGCTTTATTACTAAAACAACAAGGATATGAAGTAATTGGGTTATTTATGGCAAATTGAGATACAGTTGCTAATTTTGAAAATAATCGTGAATCTGATAAAAAGCATCAAGGTTGTGAAAGTGAATTAGATTATCAAGATGCTCAAGCTGTTGCTCAAAAAATTGGTATTCCTTTATATCGTGTTGAATTTATTAAAGAATATTGAAATAATGTTTTTGAATACTTTTTAAGCGAATATCAAAAAAATCGTACGCCTAACCCTGATATTTTATGTAATCAATTTATTAAATTTGATTCTTTTTTAAATTATGCTAAAAACGAATTAAAAGCTGATTATATCGCAATGGGTCATTATGCAAAAGTAAAACATACTAATAATTTATCTTATTTACTAAAGGCAACAGATGTGAATAAAGACCAAACCTATTTTTTGTGTAATTTAAAACAAACACAATTACAAAATGCCTTATTTCCAATTGGTGATTTAACAAAACAACAAGTTCGCACCATTGCTAAAGAGTATGGATTAGTAACTGCTAATAAAAAAGATTCAACAGGTATTTGCTTTATTGGTGAACGTAATTTCAAATATTTTTTAGAAAATTATATTCCTAATCAACCAGGAGAGATTGTTAATATTGTTAATAATCAAATTGTTGGTCATCATATGGGAACAATGTATTATACAATTGGTCAACGAAAAGGATTGAATTTAGGTGGTATGAATGAACGAATGTTTGTTTGTGAAAAAGATATAAATAAAAAAATAATTTATGTTTCTCCTTTAAGTTTAGAAGACCAATATTTAATTTCAAATCAAGCTTTGGTTGAAAACATGAATTTTATTGAACCATACAATCCTCAAATTCCTATTAGCGTACGTTTTCGTCATCGTCAAAACTTAGTAGTAGTAAATAGTTTTTTGTGTATTGAAAATACTAATAATGTACTAATTAATTATGAACCGGCTAAAGCTATTACTCCCGGTCAATACGCTGTTTTTTATCAAAATGATCATTGTATTGGTGGAGGAGTTATTGCTCAAACTAATGCAAATCATAAAAAAATTAATTTTTAGGTATATAAAAACATAACATATTGATTTTTGATATTACAATTACTTTTGTGTGTTTTGTATAAAAAATAGAACACCCATTTTTTAGTAAATTTTAATAAAAATCTTTATGAGGTTAATAAAATATGTTTAAGAAAAAATTAAACAAAAAGTCGTTGATCGCTTTATTTATGGGCGTTTCAACAATTTTCGTTTCAACAATTGCAGTTGCTACAGCATGTAGTAAAACAAATAATGATAATAATGATATTAAAAAAGAGGGCAAAACAACAATTAATAAACTAATTACAAAAAGCACTCAAAAGCAAAGCGCTATTGAAGTTAGTGAAAAATATGAATTAAGTGAAAGTAATGAAAATAGCCAATTCTTTAATACGCTAACAGATCCATATAAAGCATTTGAAATGTTTGCAAAATCATTAGATGAAGCAGGTTATGAAATTACATCACACGAACCTTTAAAAAATAGTGGAAAATCAAGCTTTTTAGAATATGCAAAAGATATTAACGCTAAAGTTCGTGAATATGTTAGAAAAGTTGCTAATTTACCAACTATTAAAAAATTAAGAGATAATAACACAACTGTTTTATGAGCAGAATCAACTCAAGAATTTGATAGTTCAGATAAGTCTAAATTAGATTTATACTATTTCCAACAACAAGATTTATTCCCTTTATTATATTCTCAACCAGATGATGCTAATGTTCCAGGATTAGGTTTACGTTTCCCAAAACCAAAAAATCATAAAGCTGATAAATACTTTGATAACTGACATGGAATTGGTGCAGCTCAAAATAATGCATCAAAAAATGATTTTGATTGAATGTTGTCAATGCAAGAAGCTTTTTATAGAACAGCTGATTATGTTTTCTACAACTATGATTCAAATAAACTTGCTGGTGAAACTACAAAGTCACAATTTGAAAGCTTCTTTAAATCAACAGTTAATAATGACAAAATTATTCCAGTTGATTTCCAAATTGAATATAGTTCAATTTGAGGGCCAATTGGAACAGTGCGTTTAATACAATCATTTGCCAAAAAATTAGGAGTAAGTGATAGCGAATTAGCAACTGTTAAACTTGATTGAACTCTACCAACAAAACAAACACTAAAACACATTCGTCCAAAAAATAATAAAGATGAAAAATATCAAAATTTCGGTATTTTCTTCTATAACTTATGAGATCATTGTGTTGCTTTAGGAATTCAACCAGATTATTCTTCATTTACAAACAAACAAGGTAAAACATATCCTAAAGTACCTGGTTTTTTAGTTGATTTAGTTGATGATACAAAAACAAAATTCGAAGAATTTAGTGGCAAAACTCAAAATCTTGCTGGCATGAAATTATATGCTCTAGCAGGTAATAATTCACATATCAATAGAAGCTTTAAAGAAAGTATAGGTGAGGGCAAAGAAATCTTAAAACGTGTAGAAACAGAACGTGGTGATACAAATCGTTCTCGTTCACAAACTGATTTTAAATTTTATGATCGTGAAACAAATAAATTACATTCAGTTAATGGTAAACAAGTTTTAAATTGAGTTGATCCAACAACTAAAAAATAAACAAAATAAATATTCATGTTTAAAAACAAATCTTTAAGTTTTAAAACTAAACTAGATTGAAAAACATGTTTAAGAAAAGTCGCAATAGCATTATTAACTATTCTAAGTATTTGTGTATTAATATGCTATTGCCTTTTTGATGGACGTGAATTAATGGATTTTAAAACTATTGGCGAAGAAATAAGTGAAGGAAGCAGTTCATATACTCGTAAATTTATTGGAACACCAATTGCTATTTTTTTATCTGCTTTAGCACTATCATTTAGTGGATATAGTATGCAAGTCGTTTCACGAAATCCACTGGCTTCACCAACAACACTAGGTTATTTACCAGCAGCTATTTTGGGATTAGCAATTAGTAAACTTGCAATTAATCATGTGTTATATTTGCCTTTTATTATTGGAATCGTTTTTGCATCATGTTTAATTGTTATTAATTTCTTTTTAGTTAAAGGAAATGCATTAGAAGCAAGTTTTAAACCAATTTTAGTTGGTTTTGCGATTGGTGGAATTATTACTGGTATCAATGTTTTATTAGAAGATTTTGCTAAAGATATTCATATTAAAATTACTGGTTTTGTTGAACCACCAATTAATTTTCAATGACAACATTTATATGTTGGGGGTCCATTAATTATTATTTCTGGTTTAGCTAATTTATTTATGGCTCCGTATTATACAATTATTTCCAAAGATTACTTATTAGCAAAATCATTAGGCATTAAAGTTGATTTAGTATTTTGATTAACTGCTTTCTTTGCAATTGTTTCAACAGTGTCAAGCATTATTTTAGTTGGTGTTTTAACATTATTGGGGATGATTGCGCCCCATGTAGCTCGTATTTTGAACCCTAAAGGTAACAGTTTTCAACAATTGTTATTATCATTTATGATTTCTTTATTATTACTAACATCATCACGATGATTAATTAGTGTTTATAATCAATTTGATATTAACTTCTTTTCAGCGATTGCTGCTTTACCAGTTTTTGCATACATTTTTGTTTCAAAACAATATCGTAAGAATGTTGAATAAAAATAAATTATGAAAACAAAATTTAATTTCTTTAAAAATAAACAAAATGTTATTGGACAAAAACAACTTTTAGAACTAAATAAGAAAAGTTTTGTTCCCTATCGTTTTAAACCTTTGTTAACAACAATGATTTTATTAATTACTTTATTAATAATTATCATTCTCATCTTTTCAGTTACATTAGCTAATGATTTAAACTTTAGTGAATTAGCAAAAATTATATGACAAGAAGTTGTGCAAATGATTATTACTGGGGCAGCATTGGGTGTGAGTAGTTATGTACTACAGCGTATCACACGAAATCGATTTGCTGATGTGTCCATAATGGGAATTGGAACAATTAATTTAATTCTTTTATGTGCATTAAGTATTCCAATTGATTTTACAAGTGCAAATGAATTAAATATTTTACAAAAAAAAGAACCATGAATTTTTATGTCCATGAGTTGTTGCTTGATGATTGTTTATTTTATAGTATCACGTCAAAAAGAAAATTTTAATTATAAAAAACTAATTTTAATTGGTGTAATTTTAACTTTCTTTTTAGTAGCTATTGCACAAAGTATTCGTGGTTGATTAAATTATCATGCTAATGATTATGTTATTGGTCACATCGTTGGAAGCGTGCAAAAAGCACCTTTAAATACATTAATTATTGCATCAAGTTTTGTAATTTTAGGTTTATTGTGATTATTATTTAATTCGTATAAATTAAATATTATTTCAACAAACCAACAAGTTGCTAAACAATTAGGGATAAAAATTAATTTTCAAATTTTTGTAGCTTTAGTTTTTGTAGGTATAATGGTTGGGGCAAGCTATTCAGTATCTGGTGATTTTGTTTATGTTGGTTTATTGGCTGGAAATGCAGCCATGCGAAAACGTAATAATAGTTTTTCATATGGAATATTAAATTCAGGTTTATATGGAATGCTATCAACATTAATTACGTACTGAATTGGAATTTCATTGATTGGAATGGATGTTCATCACATTGGGGCAATATTACCTTTATTAATCGGACCATATTTCATTTATAAAGTTTTAAGATCATAATTAAACTTCTCTGTAATGGAGAAGTTTTTATTTTTGTGAATAAAAAACTTTTGATAAAAAGTATCAAAAGTTAATTATCTAAATTTAATTATATAAAATTATGATGGACGACGTTTTAGAGTATGAAGATGGTTAATTTGTTGGTTTAATTTAGTTTTTGTTGGTATGGCATTTTCTAAAACATCATTAATTACTTTTTCAAAATCATTTAAGAATTCATCATAAACAGCAACAAATTGTTTTAAATGAAAAATTAATAAAGCAATTGATGAGTTTTTAATATATGAATAACTAAGGTTTTGATCAAAACTAAAGTGTGATTCGATTAGCAATAATTTATCAAAAAAATCTTTTTGTAAAATATCAAGTTTGTTATGAGCTAAAAAAATAATCATGTTTTTAGCCATATAAATTAAAAAAATAGCTTCATCAATAACACAAGCTTCAATTAAGTTGTTGCATTTTGTTTCATAAGCACTTAAATCAGTATTATCATCATTACCTAATTTATCACTAATTTCAACGTATAAATTAGTCATTTTTTTAGCATTCTTTTTAGCAATATTAGGATCTTCAGCAATTTCTTTTAAAAAGAAAATAAAATCAGTTGTATCATTAAATGATAAATTAATTTCACGCTTTGCTTCATCGACGTGTAAAAAACGTAAAATTGATTTTTTGCTATCAAATCTTTTAAATTTCATAATCAAACTCCTAGTATTGAACTAATTTAGATTAATTATAAACAATATCAATACTTTTAAATTTATAATTTGTTATAAAATATTAAAAGAAAGTCTTTTTCTTTATGACAATTGTTTCAATTAAATTAACATCAAATCAAGTTGATCAACTCTTAGAATTATGAAAAACATATTTAGTACCTAATCATCACTATTATGCTAAATACACTTTTAATATTCAAAATACGCAAATTATTATTTATACTACTAATACTTGCACTATTAACACACATGATTTAGAACTTTTTTTAAATACCTTTTTAAAAAAAGAAGATTTAAATTTATTTAACTATATAAAACAACAATTAAATACTACAAAAAATAGTAAACAAAAAGTTTTAAGCGAAAGAGAAATTTATCAAAATAACCAAATTATTATTGGTTCTGATGAAGTGGGAGTTGGAGATTTGTTTGGGGGAATAGTTGTATGTGCTGTAAGCTTAAAACAAAGTGATTTAAAATTCTTAGCACATCTAAACATTGTTGATTCTAAAAAACTAAGTGATCACCAAATGCAAGAGATATATGAGAAAATTAAAAACCAAATTTCATACACAGTTTTATCTTATAATCCCAAAGAATACAACGAATTAATTAATCAATACAATAATGCTCATGTTCTTAAAACTATTTTGCACTACAAAGCTGTGCAAAGTGAAATTGTCAAACACCAAAATTATTCAATTTTTAGTGTTGTTGATGCGTTTAGTTCATTAAAAAATTGAAATCAATATTTACAAAAAGCACATCTAAAACCTTATGAACCTAACTTATTAATTCCCAAAGCTGAATCATCTTATACTAGTGTAGCATTAGCTTCAATAATTGCACGTGTTATGTTTTTAAAAATGATTGCAATTATTGAACAAGAATTAAAAATAAAAATTCCTTTAGGAAGTTCAAATCTTTTAGTTAATACAACTGCCATGAGCATTTTTAAAAAATTTGGTATAAAAATTTTAAAGCAAATTGCTAAAGAACATTTCGCTAATTTTCAAGAAATTATTAAAAATAATTAAAAAATTATCTTTTTTTAACTAATTCTTTTAGTATAAGAAAGGAAGTTTGTATTATGCAAAAAATGTCTAATAATTTTAAACAAGAATACTATGGCGGTTTTGCAGCCTCCAATTCGTTTAACTATATGTGAAATAATGCTTTAATTTCATCGATGTTAGGTCAAACAGTCGTGGGATTTTTTGGGATGATTTCCCAATTAGTTTATGCTTTTAATCCACAACCAAGATTTCATGCTCATCAAATGGTTGATAATTCTGCAGCTCGCACTTATGCAAGAATTGCTCAAAAACCAATGAATTCAACTATTAGTTTAGGATCACCATTTTTTTAATATGCAAGTAATAGTTAATAAAAGCGCTATTTATGGTGGATTTATGCCGCTTATCACTGGAGCATTAGGAATTTGGAATAAAGTGTTATTTGGTACAATTATTGCTAACACAGCAATTTCTGTAATTGGAGGAATAACAAATATTGCAATGGCCGCATCCACACGACCAAAACAAGAATCAGAAACAATTGAAACAATTGACGTTGATATGACTACAATGGTAGGCGCTAAAACACCTTATGCTAATATTTATTATTTAGGTTCTTAGGTTATAATTAAATATTATTAATGAAAAAATAAATGAGTAAAAATATGATTAATATTAATAAAATTAATGAATATAAAAATAAAAAATTTATTGCTAATAAAGTGGGTTATGATCCAGAAAGTGTTGATGTTTTTTTAGATGAATTAATTAATGAATTAGAAACATTTGTAGATGAGCACAAAAACTTATTAACAAAAATACAAGAACTTAGTGAATATAAAATAAAATTTGAAAAAGAACAAGAATATACAACATCATTAAATAATTTTATTGACCTTTTAGAAAAAGTTGTTGATAAAAAAAGTACTTTTGATGTTTGAGAAAAACGACCAGTAAGGAAATAAAAAATGAAATTAGTTCATGGAATTGATATTATTGAATGAAATCGTGAAGAATTAAATAATCCATCATTTGCAAAACGAATTTTAGTTGATGATGAACTAAAATATTATCTTCAACTTAATTCATTAAAAGAAAAAAACCGCTATCTTGCTAGCATATTTGCTAGTAAAGAAGCAGTTATGAAAGCTTTTAAATTAAAGTATGGTTATAACGATATTTTAATTTTAAAAACAAAAAACGAACGCCAAGTTTATCTTAATAAAATTTTAATTAAAGAGTTAGTACTATCAATTTCATACACTGAAAATTATGTTGTTGCTTCTGTAGTCGGTTTAATAAATACTGTAGAATCTAACTCATAATTTTTAATTATTTATAATCACGTTTTAAATAAACTAAAGCCAAACAAATAATTAAAATCATGCTAAAAATTATTCAAATCAATCAATAATAATTTTTATTAACAATTTGTTTACTACGCTTAATAGAATAAACTTCTTGTGCTGTTTGAAAAACATAATTATTACTTTTTTGTAGTTGATAACGATATAAAGTTTTGTTATTAACTACTTTTTTCATTAATTCATAGCTTGCAATTCCTCCAATATTATAAGCATAATTGTTTACATTAATTCTTATAGGTGATGGACGATAAAAATTAATAACTTTATTATTTTTTAATAATTTTTCTAAAAGATGTCAATAGTTTTTATTAAAGTATAAATAATACATTAAAGCAACAATAAAATAAATTTTCTTTTCAACAAGATTTTTAACATAATGATTATCTATTTTTTTAGCAAATAAGATACTACTTTCATCAATGATTGTTGAAAAATTAATTAATGATTGTTCATTGATGACATCATTATAAGCAGTAATGATTTGGGGTTTCTCAATATCTTGATCAAAATTATCATAAAACTTTTTAGCAAAGTTATTAAATACTTTTGATTCTAATGTATTTTTAATAACTTCTCATTTTAGTTCTCCAATGAAATTATTAGTTGATGAAAATAAATTATCATCTTCAAGAAAATTAACATCAAAACGATCAACATTTTCTCTTGCATAAATTAAATTACGATTTTCAAGCGTACTAAACTGACTAACATTTTTTAAAGCACCAGGTACAAAATATTGTTTTTGATTTTCATTAATATTAAATTGTGGTAAATTAGGATTTTTATTAAGTTCATAATCACATAATTTTGATTCTAAACCATGGTAGTTAAAATATTGATTCAAATGATTTTGTTGATGATTATTAATATTAAATGGATCAAGATCATTTTTATAAAAACTATTATTTAATTGATAAGGAATAGATAATCAAGATAATATTTGAAAAGGTTTTGATGCATTTTTTGCTTGATTAAATGCTGTTTTTAAAAACTCATTTTGACGTTGACTAAATCGTGGATTATTTAAATTTTTAGTAATTAAATAAACCTCATCACTTTTATTATTTAAATAAAATTTTTCGACATCTAAAATAGTATTACTATCGTATTTATCATAATTAATATTCATATATTTAGCAACTTGATTAATTTTTGATGTTGAATATAAATTAGCAACACCACCTGCAACCAAAAAAGGAAGAAAGCAACTAATAGGAACAATCATAGCAATTTTATTTGATCAACGACTAACAATCAAAGCAGCAATACTACCAAAAATTAACGCACAAAAATAATAATTAAAAAAAGCATATAAATAAAACAAATTAATATCATTATTATTTTTTGTGTTTACAACATAAAAAATAATATTAAAAATATAAGTTATTAAACTTCAAAGAACGCAATTTAATACTAAAAAACCAATCTTAGTAAAAATAATATTTTTACGTGAAATACTTTTTGAAAATACTAAAATTTCAATTCCATCATCTTTTAAATCTTTAAATAAATTAATAGCTTTAATAGTACTAAAAATAATTGTTAAAACTAAATTAATACTAATAAAAACATAAAATAAAATTAAATAATTTTGTTTATCATTAGCAATATTTAAAGCATTTATAATTATAAAAATCAAATTAATAAATAAGCTAATTCCAACTAAGAAGTAAGTACTTTTTTTAAAAAGTACTAAACGCGATAAAAAAGTTGTATATAATCAACTTGAATGAAAATGGTTTTTTAACATTACGAATCCATTCTTTCTAAAAATTTAGTAATAATTATAAGAATAATAATTGCTAATAACGACGATGATTTTTTTGCTTTATATTTAAAAATTAACTTTTAATTAAATATTTGGAATAAAAAACCACCATTTTGTTTTTGGTGGTTTTTGCATTATTTAATTAAAACTTGATCTGCTTCACGATCATAATTTATTTCATAGTTTCTATTTTTTGTGATACGATTCTCAATTATTAATTTTGCAATTTCATTTTCTAAATGTTTTGTAATCCAACGTTTTAATGGTCTTGCACCATAATTTGAGCTATAAGCTTCATCAACCATAATCTTAGCAATATTATCATTAAATTTAATTGAATAATCTTGTTTAGCTAATAAGTCGCTCAATTCTTTAAGTAAGTTTTCACTAATTTTAAAGATAACTTCTTTTGATAATTTATTAAAGAAAATAATTTCTGAAATCCGATTTAAAATTTCTGGTTTAAAAGTTTTTTGTAATTCCATTAAAGCATTTGTTTTATTATTTTCTAACAATGCTTCAGCTCCAACGTTTGATGTCATAATAATGATTGTATTTTTAAAATTAATTTCATTATTTTTAGCATCTTTAACACTACCTTCATCCAAGATTTGCAATAAAATGTTTAAAACATCAGGATGAGCCTTTTCAATTTCATCAAATAATAAAATACTATAAGATTTACGTTTAACTGATTCGGTTAGCAAACCAGCATTTTCATAACCAACATAACCTGGTGGTGCACCAACTAATTTTGATACACTATGTTTTTCCATGTACTCACTCATATCAAATCTAATTAGTGCTTTTTGTGAATCAAATAGTTCTTTAGCTAATGTTTTTGCTAATTCAGTTTTACCAACCCCTGTTGGCCCTAAAAATAAGAATGACCCAATTGGTTGATTAGGATTGTTAATACCTGCACGTCCACGAATTACTGCATCACTTATTAATTTAACTGCTTCATCTTGACCAATCACATGTGCTGCAATGCGTTTATTTAATGATAGTAGTTTTGTTTTTTCATCAGCTAATAAATGATTTAGTGGAATCCCTGTGGCTCGTGCAATAACATCTGCAATTTCATTTTCTGTTAATGAATCAACAATCATTTTTTGACTACTATTTTCATTAATTTTATTTTCTAATTCTCCACGTTGTTTTTCGAGTGCTGGCAAATCTGAATAAAGAAGTCTTGATGCTTTTTCATATTTACCCTCAGATTGATAAAATTCAATATCATGTTGAATTCGTTCAATTTTTTGACGTAGATTTTTTAAATCATCAATTTGTTTCTTTTCTTTTAAATAAATATCATTTAGATTATTAAATTCATCTTGTTTTAATTTAATTTTTTCTAAAATATCATTTAAACGTTTAATAGATTTTTCATCTTTTTCAGATTCTAAAGCCGCTTTTTCTGTTTGTAAGTGTTGTAAATCTCGTTTTATTTCATCTAAGTATATTGGTTGTGAATTAATTTGAGTTTTAATTTTTGCAGCTGCTTCATCAATTAAATCAATAGCTTTATCTGGTAAATTACGATCATTTATATAACGTTCAGATAAATTAACAGCAGCAATTAGTGCATTATCATGAATTTTAATTCCATGAAAAGCTTCTCAACGTGGTTTTAAACCACGCATAATAGTTAATGTTTCTTGAATTGTTGGTTTATTTACTAAAACTTTTGTGAAACGACGTTCTAATGCTTGATCTTTTTCAATGTATAAACGATATTCATCTAGCGTTGTTGCGCCAATTAATTTAATTTCACCTCTTGCCATCATTGGCTTTAGGATGTTAGCAACATCCATATTTGAGCCCTGGTTTCTACCCATACCAACAATTTGGTGAATTTCATCAATAAACAAAATAATATTGCCATTTGATTTTTTAACTTCTTTTAAAATGGCATTAATTCGTTCTTCAAATTGTCCTTGATAACTTGCTCCAGCAATTAATGATGATAATGATAATTCAATAATTGTTTTATCTAATAAATTTGAAGGAACATCTTTATGAACAATTCGATACGCTAATCCTTCAACAATCGCTGTTTTCCCTACACCTGGTTCACCAATTAAAACAGGATTATTTTTTGTTTTACGACTTAAAATTTCAATCGTTCTTCTAATCTCTTCATCTCGACCAATAATAGGATCAATTTTATTATCTAAAATTTCTTGGTTTAAATTACGTCCAAATTCTTCTAGTGGATTACTTGTATTTTTTTGTTTAAATTCCATAATTAATCACCCTCCTAAATTACATTAATAATATTTTAGCACTTAAAAGTAAAGAGTGCTAAAAAATAATTATTAATGTTTGCTATAGAATAAAAAACAGGTTCATTTTGAACCTGTTATAACTATACTCTTTTAAATAATGCAATCAAACGAATTACATACAATAATATACGATTAAATGAAGCAAAAAGCAAATAACTATTTCAAGTTGTGAAATCACGCATAATTTTATGATTTTCTAAATTGTGGTGTTCTGCCATTATTCTCATACTATAAATTGTTGAAGCAAATCCAATACTTAAAGAAATTAATCAAATAATACTTAATACAATATCAGCAATAATAATTCCTTGATTAAAACCATGATTATATCTTGTAGTAAAAAAGACAATTAATAAAATGATTGATCCAATTGTTGCAATCGTAAATAAAACAATGTTAGCAATACTTAATTTAAAAGCGATTTTATGGTTCATAATAAAACCTAAAATTCCCATTGCCACAATAATTGATAAACTAATTCCAATAGCAATTAGTGTTAAATCTAGTCCAACAATGGCTGATACATAACTAATCATAAAGCACATTGTAATACCATCTAGTATATATAATGTAATTGATCAACCAATTTTGGGGGCAAAAAAATTATATCTCCGTCTAAAATAAAGAATTAAATGCACAATAAAATAGATAATCGATAAAACAATCACAATCCCTGTAATTATTTGAAAAACAAATTTTGAATTAATTGTTAAACTAACTGCACTAGAATATTCAAATAAATATTTGCGCATTAAAAAACCAAAAATAACAATTAATATACACATGATCGTACATGAAATTGAAGCTTTAATTAAACTAACATTAATTGCTTTTTTCTCTTTATCTCAAACAGTTTCATTGCCTTTTAAAAACTCAAATGATCTTAAATTCAAATCATACCTCCTAAATATAGTATGTAATTTATAATTGTATCAATTTAATAATATTATTTTTAACTTGATGATAATTTAAACAAATTTCATAATCATTAATAATAATTGTTTTATAACCACGATCCATTAAAAAATTAAATTGATCATAAATTTCTAAAAGATTATAAGATTTTCACTCATTAAATTCTTCTAAACACACAAGTAAATCAATTTTTTGATTATCTAAATTATATAAAGCAAAAGCAATATTAAAATTACCAATTTTTAATTTATGTAAAATTTGTTGGTTAGCTTTTTTGTGATCTTTTAAAATTGTTAAGATAATTTTTTCAAAACTTGTTAAAAATTCTTCATTAAAAGATAGATAATTTTGAAATTTATTTTGGTTAGCTAATTGTGTAATTTCATCACAATAAGCAATAAAATTTTTAAAAGTCCGAATGTTATCATTATTAATATTAACCATCATATCAACTGCTTTAATTGATTTAACAACTATCATTTTATCTGCTGCTCTTGTGATCGCTACGTTTAAACGATTAGCGCCACCCTTTTTCATTAATGGTCCATAATTGTTACGTAAAATTCCTTCTTTGTTTTTTGCGTAAGTAATTGATAGGATTACTAAATCAGCTTCATTACCTTGAACATTTTCTAAATTGGTAACAATGATTTCATCATTTTCAAAACGTTGATAAATCACATCATTAAAACTAAAAGTTTGTAATATTAAATTTTCAATTAATTCACTTTGTTTAATATTAAAAGTAATCACAATAATTTTTTTATAATTAGCAGCTTGTTCTTTTAGAATTTCTACAATTTTTTGTGCTTCAATGCTATTATCATTCTCAAATGTACCATTAACATTAATAACTTCAATTCCTGGTTCAAATAATCCATTTTTAGATGCAAAATGTAATTCATTGTTATAAATATTTTCATTACTAAAACTAATTAAATCATCACGATTAGAACGATAATGATTTTTTAGTAAATACTCTGATCATAAAGCGGTTTTAGCACGATCTAACAAACTTTCTGCAACATCTACATCAGCTAATTCAAATTCATCACTTTCGCTATCTTGACGATTAATGAAAAAATTAGTAGGACATAATTGTTTATCATCCCCTGCCACAATATTAATATTGCAACGATAAATTGATGGATATGAACGTTCTAAAAACATCTGTGAAGCTTCATCAAAAATTCCATAATCAAAGCTTTTGTTTATTAATGGCAACATTTCACTAACAAGTTCTGGTTTACTAATCCAAATTGGAAAAAGGAAGCGCAAAACTTCATAATACTTTAAAATAAATTTAACAATATTAGGTTTTTTTGTTAAACGACAAATTTGCGCAATTTCTTTAATTTTGGTTTGCATTTGTTTTGGTGCAGTGATTAATTTGATTTGTAAATAATCTAAATAATTATTGTAAATAATTTCATCAGCATTTTTAGAAAATTGGATATTAGCATCTCTTAGTTTTTTACATAAGTTAAAAAAATCAGTATTTTTAATAAATTCGTAATTAATTAAAACTTCATTTTGGTATTGAATTAAATCATTGATAATGTCATATTGTTCACTATTTAAATTTAAATCTTTAAGTTGCAAAATTAATTCATACGATAAATTTTTATCAAAAACATTTTCATACAAATCTTTAGCATAAGGTTTAGTTAACAACTGTTTATTATTCAAATAAACAATATTTTCAATATTAAAAATTTCAATTGGTTGGTTCATTAAATCTTCTAAAAATAAAAAATTGAATTTTGATAAAATTGGATTATTAAAATATGCTTTAAGCACTTCTAATTGTTTTAATAAAGTTTTTTCATCACCCTTAATTTTTTTGAACATACCCTTTTTTGCTAAAGGATTATTAGTTAATAAATATTGTTCAAAAACATAAGGTCAATCAGTATTTTTTAAATTATTTAAATTATTTAAAAATGTTGAATGTGTTTTTGTATTCTCTTCAAGAAATTTTTTGAAATCATCTTTTAAAAGATAGTTAAATTTTACATAAAATTCATTGGTTTCAACATAAGCATTACTTAATAGATTTGCATCTTCATATATAAAACTGGTTAAAATCATGTTATTTTTAACTAAAAAACTTTCTAATAAATTAATTCGTGCTAAAAAAGTTTGGCTTTGATATAAAGATTTCGTAATTAAATTAAAATCAATTTGTAACTGGTTTAATTGGTTATTTTCTTCTTTGAATTTTAATAAATTATTTTTAGAAAATTCGTAATTATACTTTTTAAAAAAGTAATAACTATTTTTAGCGTGTGCAATAATTTCATCAAAAGTGTATGAATAAGTTTTAATTAAGTTTTTGATTTGATTAATTAAATTTTCATCATTAATAAATTTAATTTCAGATTCATTAAATCGTGATAGTCAATATAAATAATTAGCAAAATTATTATTGTTAGTATCTTTTTCATTATGTAAATTTTTAATTAGTGATGAAATATTAATAATTTCTTTTTTTAATTCATGAATCTTTTTATAAAAAATATTTGAAATAATATTGTTTTTGTATTTAAAATCATGAACTTGGTTTGAGTTTTGACTATCAATAAATCTTAATCCACCGATTTTTTCAATTAAATTAAAAATATTATTATAGAATTGATCATCATTGTTTGTATCATAAATAAAAAGTGCAAAAAAACTAATTTTAGTTAATCTTTCATGTAATACATCTAATGCAGCTTTTTTTTCTGAAATAATTAAAGTTGTTTTTAAATCATTAATCACATTAGCAATAATACTTGCAATAACCTCTGATTTACCTGTTCCAGGCGGTCCATATATTAAAGTATTTTTAACTAATGCTGAATGAATAGCATATTTTTGAAAAATATTTAATGGTCGGTTAATTTGGATTAATGGAAGTTTATTTTCTTCAGCTAAATGATGATAATTTTTATTATAAATTTGTTGGTTAGTATTATTAATTTCTTCATCAAATGGATCAATATTACTATTAATAATAGTTTCTAAATCATTTTTAATAGCTCCACCAAGTGGTTCAAAAATACCTAAAACATAAGCGTCATATAAAAATAAATTATTAAATTGTTCTTTAATTTCATTTTGTTTTAAATTTAAAAAACCATTATTATCAACAATTGATTCTAAATGCTCTTTTAAAGTGATTTTTTTAATTAAATTTTGGATATCTAAATAATTAAAATTTTTAATTTCATTTAATGAAACAATATTATTTTTAAAATCATTTTTTAAAAAAGATAATAGTTTTTCATTAACAATAAAATTAGTATTTTTACGTTTTAAAAAAATTTCATCATTATGCTTTTTGATTTCAACATCAATAAAAATTAATGGAGCATTCAAACTTGAGGGTTTAGGGGTTGG
Source organism: Ureaplasma urealyticum serovar 8 str. ATCC 27618 (assembly GCF_000169535.1). NCBI lineage: Bacteria > Bacillati > Mycoplasmatota > Mycoplasmoidales > Mycoplasmoidaceae > Ureaplasma > Ureaplasma urealyticum. The sequence goes on along the minus strand of NZ_AAYN02000002.1, from coordinate 477,970 downwards.
ACCAATTAAAAAATTTTTAGCAATAAATAAAGGTCAAACTCCTGTTTGAGCATAAATACTACGTGCTTCACGGCTTAAATGATCAAATTTTTTAGGTTCGCTTTCAATTGCTTTGATCATATCAGCAATTCGTTCATTTTTATATAATAAAAAATCTTGATTTCATTCATTAATTTTACGCATGGATAAAAGATCTTTTAGTTTTAAGTTAAAATCTTGTAAATAATCAATTACATCATCCATTGATTCTGCTTTTTTAAGATTATTTTCAAACATGTTTGTATTAATAAATGATTTAATTTTAAGAACGTTAATTTTACCTTCGATAAAATCTTGTAATTCATGCTTATTAAAAGTGTTTGTAATATCTAAATGATATTTTGTTAAACGTGTTCTTATACAACTATCACGTGTATCAGTTGATAGTAAATTTAAAACTTTTTGTTTAATTGCTTTATTATTCAATTGTTCATCTTGCATAATAATTAACCTTCAATTCCCAATAAATTATTGATGTGATGCAAAACTGCTCCTTTAAATTTGGCCTTTTTAATTGCTTGCATAATTTTGTCGCGCAAATTACCATTTAAAACATGAAATTTATCATTTGTAAAAGCTGTTAAAAAATCAACAACATCTAAAAAACCTACAACTTTTTTAACACTTTTTAACCTTAATACTTTCGCAAATGCACTCGCATTATCATTAAAACTATTTGTAATTACCATATCATTATGTGAAATACTATTTCGAAAATGTTTAACAATATGAAGAATATCAATAAATTCTAATGGCGTAATATGATTTAGTTCAAAATGTTCTAAAACACTAATTTGTACATTAGCATCAACTGCTCGATAAAAACCAATTGTAGTGTTTAATGTTCATGATAGTGCTAAATTAATTAAAGGAATTTGTTGCACACTAATATTGAATTGGCTTAATAAATTTGAAGAATTAGCATATGTATAAATATTTTCAGATAAGATTTCATAATGTCTTGGTGAATCAAATTTTAAAAAAGGATCTGCACGCATATCTATAACATACTTTGAAGTTAGATTATTGATTTTTAAAAAATTTTGTACAACCACAGCGTTTAATTGTTGTTCAAACAACATAATGCAATCACCCATTAAATTAGCAATCTTGCGATCTAATAAAACAAAGTTGATTAAATCTTTACTTTTTAACCCTTCAACATATTGATTATCTTTTTTTAAAAAAAATGAATAACCATCAATTACTCTTATAACTCCATAATTAAATAAAAAACTAATAAATTTCTCTTTATTTTTAATAATTAATCCTTTGTTTTTTAAATTTTTAATCAAACCAATACTATGTTTACTTAACGCCATATAAACATTACACCCATTATTTTTATATATGTATATATATAAAATTATATATTATAAAGATAAAAAAACCCAAAGCAATGGGTTTATTTAGTACTTATATATTTTATTATATATTTAATTAAATAAAAAATACCCTTTTAAAAAAGGGTACATATTTACTTAAAAATTTTTTACGTTTACCGTCTGGTGATACATCTTTGCTAGAATATTTTCATTGCTAAAGTTATCAAAATTCTTAACGTTATGCATATTATAAAAATCCTGCTTAGCTAGGGCCTGACTAGTACTATATTCATAACAATTTGATGAAACAAATGATTTATTTTGAAAAACTTCAACTTTAATTTCTTTAAAATATGAACTAAAAAAACGATGAAATATTTGATTCAAATTATTAAAAGGAGTATTAATAAAAAGGAAGGCTAAATTCTTTGGGTTAAAATCTAGTAAAGGATGATCGAATTGTAAAAGTAGACTTTTTTCAAAATGCTCTTGGAAAATTTTTAAAAAAACATTTTCAAGATCTTGTCCACAAATAGAATTATAAGTAAACAAAAGTTTAGGATCTACATTAATTTCAATAATTTTTTGATTATTGTAATTAATATCTCTAAAATATGATTCAATTTTTTTAGAATTAATATTTAGTGATTGTGCTGTTTGTGTGATGACATTAGCCAAACAAAAGTGGTTTTTTGCTTCGCTAATTACATTACTAATTAAATTAGTTTGATTATAAGTTTTAAAAATTGTTTTATAATCTTCTATTTCTAATAATAGTGAAGCTTTACTGTCATGATCATTAAATTCAAAGCCATTTAAATGTGCTTGTGAAACTATAAATTGTTTGATCTTTAAGTTTAATGATTGACACAAATCAATTATTAATTGATAATCGTATTTTAAAATGTAGTATGAAATCAATTTATAGCTATTTTCTTTAGAATAGTGGCTTATTCCAAAATCAACTGCTACATAACTTTTTTGATCTGAACTTAATAGTTCAGTATGATCATTGTTGCAAAAATTACTTTCTAATTTCATAAAGTCATTATAATTATAAAAAGTAGTGTTTGTAGTTTGAAAGCTACTAAAACCATAACTGATAATAATTTCATCAATAAAATTAATGTGTAATTCTTTTTTTAAACAACTAATTAATGAATTAAGTTGCATTTTTAGATCAGTTTGCAAAAAGTTTGATGACTCATAATTATTTTGATTATTGTTTGGAAGTGATTTTATAAATACTAAATCATTAGCTTTAGTTACATCATTGTAAATAAATGCTATTAATGTAAAATAGTAATTATCTAAACGAAGCAAACACACTGGTTTGTTCATAATAAAATCCTCCATATTTAATAATTTTTAACTAATCCTCTTAAAATTGATGATCGTGAACGATTGTTATCGTTTAATTCTTGGGTACTTGGCATAATTTTTTGATTCAGTAAACTATATTGATTTACATAATTGTTTAATGGAATTTCTTTAGGTAATTTATTTTTTGCATAATTATTAAAAACTTTTTTAACAATTTTATCTTCAAGACTATGAAAACTAATAATTGCAACAACGCCTAAAGGATTTAACATTGAAATAGCATCATTAAATGCTTTTTCGAGAATATTTAATTCATCATTAACTTCTATTCGAATTGCTTGAAAAAACAAGCGTGCAGGATGTTTTTTCTCAAATAATATTTTTTTAGGAGAATAATTTTTAATGATTTCAACTAATTCTAGTGTTGTATTAATCGCTTTAGTGCTACGTTCTTTAACAATCCCATTAGCAATCGTTTTAGCGTATTTTATTTCACCATATTTTGTAAAGATATTCACTAATTTTGCAAAAGAATAATGATTAACAATATAGTGAGCATTTAATTTCTGTTCTTGATCCATTCGCATATCTAATAAAGCATCTTTATGATAACTAAAACCACGTTCTGGATCATCAAGTTGCGGACTTGATAAACCTAAATCAAATACAAAACCATCAACATGAAAGATTTGATGATCATATAAAACTGATTTTAAATTTTTAAAATTAGTTTTAATAACAATTACATTTGGATTGTCTTTGAATAAATTGTTTGCAAAATCAATTGCCTGTTGGTCTTGATCTATACAAATTAATTTACCTTTTTTTGAAAGTTTTTTTAAGATAAGTTGTGAATGTCCTCCACGACCAAATGTGCAATCTACATAGATACCATCAGGTTTTACGTGTAATAATTCAATTGTTTCGTTTAATAAAACAGTAGTGTGTTGATTAAATTCCATTAATTAATAATTTTTCAGCTAAATCACTTAGCGTATCTTCTTGATTTAAACTAAAGTCATCATAGACTTCTTTTGCTCAAATTTCATAGCGATCATTTGTTCCAATAATGTAAATATCTTTTTTGATCTTGGCTTTATCAATAAGATTTTGTGGTATTAAAATTCTTGATGCACTATCAATTTCTACCTTATAAGTTTGACTTAAAAGTAATCTTGTAAGGTTTCGAGCTTCTCTTGAACCAATTGGTAAATTATTAATGTTGTCAACAAATTGATTAAATTCACTTTCTAATCTCATATCTATATTCTCATCAAAACCAAGTGATAAATAAACAAAAGTGACTTCGTTTAACGTTGCTTTAACTTTTGATGGGATTAGCATACGATTTTTAGAATCGATGGAATGATTATAAGTACCAATAAACATTTTTATACATTTTTCCCCACTTTTTTACACTTGGCAACTATATTATATATCATGACTTTGAAAAATAGCACATTTCTTATACTTTTTTTAATATTTTTTTGTAATAAATTCAAAGCGAGATTGTTAACCAAATACTTGTATAAAAAATCGTAATGATTTCTGAATAGTTTTTAATGTAAATGTTTGCATCAATTTCATTAATAAAATAAATTGCTTTTACTAATATATTAGTAACTCCATCTAAAACAACTTCAAAATGAGGGATGAACATGAATCAAAAAAGAACTTGATAAACAAAAAGAATTGGCAGATTCATTACATAACCAAAAATAATACTTAAAAAATTTATTTTTTCATTTAAATTGATCGATATAATGAAAGTAATCGATAAAATATATAAATTTATATAAATATTTTTTAAAATTGAATTGTCTTTTATAAAAAGATTAAGAAGATAAATACAAAACAAAGCTAAATATGCAAAAATAAAACTAAGCATTGATAAGTTATAAATACTTAAAGAAGCAATAATTAGACCACTAATTGCTAATTTATCCATTTTAGAAATTTTTTGAAAAAATTTAATGGATAAAATATGCATAATAAAAACACGAATAAAACCAATTGAAAATTCAAGTAAATATCCATAAAAAATTAAAAAACATATTCCTATTACAAAACTTATTTTTGGTCATTTTTTAAAAAAGATTTTATTAATAATTAAAAGAAAAATGTTCAAGTGTAATCCGGAAACAATAAATAAATGAGCAATATTAAGATCGTATAAAATTTGTTTAAAATTACCACTAACTTTTTCATTAAAAATCATTAACTTAATTAACATTAAAGTATTTTTGTTTAAATATTTTTTACTCAAATACACTATGATTTGTTTTCTTAATGATCAATCGCATTCTTTTTCAAGATTTGTTATTAAATAATGGGTGTTAAAATTTTTGTGAATTAATAAGCATAAAGCAAAACATAAAATACTAAAAACGATTATTAAAATAATTAATTTATAATTAAATTTAATTTGGTATAGTCAATAAAATTGACAAACATTAACTATTAAAATTCAAAAATTATTATAATAAAAACAGCAAGCAATACTAGTTGCTAAAATTAAAAAACTAATGTAATAATTTTTAGTTTTAAATGTATTATTAATCACAAAATCACCCTTTATTTAAATGTTGGTAAAATAAGGGTAGTTTATATTAAAAATATAAATATAAATTGCTTAATCAAGCATTATTAAATGGTTTTTATTATAATTACATATAATGTTTGTAACTAAAAAGGAAGAATTTATGAGAACTATTGCTATTGTTGGAAAGCCAAATGTTGGTAAATCATCACTATTTAATCGTATTTTAATGCGACGAAAATCGATTGTGGATGATCAACCTGGAGTAACAAGAGATCGAATTTATGATGTTGGAAATTGACTAACAAGAGACTTTATGTTAATTGACACTGGTGGAATAATTAGTTCTGAAGATACTTATCAAGATAACATTAACGAACAAGTTTTATTTGCCATTAATGAAGCAAATACAATTATTTTTTTAGTTTCAGCAAAAGATGGCATTAATAATGATGATAAAAAAATCGCTAAAATGTTAAAAGAAAAAGCAAAAGATAAAAAAGTTATTTTGGTCGTAAATAAGGTTGAATCTGAAAAATATTATTTTAATGAGGGCGAATTATATTCATTTGGATTTGGTAAATTTTTTAAAATTTCAGCTGAACATGGAATTGGAATGGGTGATCTTTTAGATGAATTAGTAAAAGATATGCCAATTCAAAATGCTTTAGAGCAACAAGAACGTTTTAAATTTTGCATTATTGGAAGGCCTAATGTTGGTAAAAGTTCATTAACTAATACTATTTTAGGTGAACAAAGAATGATTGTTAACGCTGAAGCTGGTTCAACACGTGATTCAATTGATAATGACTTTAGTTATCATAATAAAAAATATACAATCATTGATACAGCAGGAGTACGACGAAAAGGCAAAATTGTTGAAGCAGTAGAAAAATATGCTGTTTTACGAACACAAAAAGCGATTGAAAGATCACAATTAATTTTATTAGTACTTGATGGATCAGAGCCATTTAAAGAACAAGATGAAGTTGTAGGTGGTTTAGCATATGATGCTAATATTCCTACCATTATTGTTGTGAATAAGTGAGATAATATCGCTAATAAAAATAGTCATACAATGGAAATGGTCAAAAAACAAATTCGTTCACAATTTAAATACTTATCATGAGCACCAATTGTTTTTATTAGTGCTTTAGATAATAAAAGAATTCACACTATTTTTGAAACTATTGAACTTGTGCGTGAGCAAGCAATGCGCAAGGTTGCTACTTCTTTATTAAATGATGTAGTTATTAAAGCGAACGCCTTTCAAGAACCGCCTCCTTTTAAAGGTGGAAGAATTAGTATTTCATACGTTGTTCAAGTCCAATCACAAATTCCTACTTTTGTTTTAAAATGTAATAATCCAAAATTTTTACATTTTAGTTATGCTCGTTACATTGAAAATGAAATTCGTAAAGCGTTTGGATTTGATAGTGTACCAATAACATTGTATTGACAAGATAAAAACAAAAAATTACGAGGGGAGTAGTTATTAATTATGAGTAAAATTTTAATTATTGGAAGTGGTGCTTTTGGAAGTGCTTTAACACAAGTTTTAGTTTCAAACCATCACACAGTTGATGTTTATGGAATTAATCAAAACGAACTAAATGATTTACAACAAAACCAAAAAAATACAACTTATTTTCAAGATCAAAAATTAAGCCAACCAATTAATAATACTTATTTAGATATTCATTTAGCACTTAAAAATCACTATGATTTTATTGTGATTGTTATTCCTTCATTTGCTATTAAAAACTTTGTTGATAGTATTAAAACACTTGATTTATCACAAGCTATAGTTGTTAATGCTGCTAAAGGATTAAATCTTGAAACAAAATCTTCATGATGTGATTATATTCAACAAAATTTAAAAATCAAAGCCTTAATTGGATTAGTTGGTCCTTCATTTGCTATTGATGTTTTCTTAAAAAAACCAACAGTTGTTAATTTAGTAGGAACTGATTTAGATGCACTTATAAAAACAAAGCAAGCATTTGAAAATGATTGATTTAAATGCGTTTTATCAAAACAATTTGAAGTTGCTAATTATATTTCTTGTTTTAAAAATGCTTTAGCAATTGGTTGTGGCATTATTTATGGATTAGAAAAATCACACAATTCATTAGTAGCTTTTTTAACTAAAGGAATTAATGAAATGCAATTAATTTTAGAAACAATTTATCAAAAAAAAGTTAATCCTTTAGAATACTTTTTTATTGGTGATACCATTTTAACTTGCACTGATCAAAAATCACGTAATTTTAGTTTTGGCTTATTAGTTGCACAACAAGGAGTGCAAACAGCTTTAGAAAATAAACAAAAAACAGTTGAAGGTTTAAATAATATTAAAGTGATTTATGAAATTATTAAAACAAAGCAAATTGATGCTCCACTTTTTGAAAGTTTATACGAAGTTATTAATGAAAATCTAACACCAAAGTCTTTGTTTAATAAAAGTTTTTGTTAATGAATGATTTATTAAAAACTAAATTAAAATTAATTCCTCACAAACCTGGTTGTTATTTGTGAAAAGATGAATTTGATCAAATTATTTATATTGGTAAAGCCAAAGATTTATATAATAGAACACATTCATATTTTAATGGTCCAAAAGATAATAAAACTAGTAAATTAGTAAGTAATATTAAAGATCTTGAATACATTGTGGTTAATAATGTTAATGAAGCTTTAATTTTAGAAAATAATTTAATTAAAACACATCGCCCAAAATATAATATCTTACTAAAAGATGGTTCTAACTATCCTTATATCATGATTACAAACGAACAATATCCACGATTAAAATATGTTCGTACTTATGATAAAAATAAAGGAATTTATTTTGGTCCATTAGCTGATAGTACAAATAAATATCAATTATTTAACTTATTAAATAGTATATTTCCATTTAATAAATGTAATCACCAACCCCATCAAAAATGCATTTACTATGATCTTCATCAATGCATAAATCAAGTACAACCGCAGACATATGAAAAAGCAATTGCTGAAGTTAAAGAAATTTTTAAAGGTAATTTAGATCATATTTTAGCTATTTTAGAAAATAAAGAACAACATGCAGTTGCTAAATTAGATTTTGAAAATGCTCAAAAATATGCTGAGCAACAAAAAGCACTTACTTATATTATTAACTCAGGTTTAGTACAATTAGATAATAATGAAAGTTTTGATGTTGTAGGTTTTTATGAAAAAAACAATTATTTAGTAATTATTATTTTTAATTATGTTAAGGGTAAATTATTAAATAAAAGTGCTGATACATTTGCTATTTATGATCATGAAATTAATGAATTAATAACTTCATTTTTAATGCAATACTATTCACAAAATAAAATTAGTACAAAAATTATTGTGAGTTTAGATGATGATAATTTATTAGCTTTATCACAAAGATTTAAGACAAAATTTATTAATGCGCAAACGAAATTTCACAAACAAATTCTTAAATTAGCTTTTGATAATGCGATTTTATATTTTGATTCTAATATTAAGAGTGTAATTAATAAACAAAACGAATTAGATGAGGCTTTAAATCAATTAAAGCAAATTTTAAAGTTGTCAGATTTAAGTATGATTGAGTGTTTTGATAACTCTAATATTAATTTAAGTTTACCAATTGCTGGAATGATTGTTTACCAAAATGGTAAATTAAATAATAAATTAAATCGTAAATATAATTTAATGACAACTAAAAATGCTTCTGATTATCATTTTATGATCGAAGTTATCACAAGACGTTATCAACGATTAGTTTCACAACATCAAAAATTACCCAATCTAATCGTAGTAGATGGAGGAAAACTACAAGTTAATGCAGCTTTGTATGCTTTAGAACAATTACAAATAAGTATTCCATTAATAGGATTAAAAAAAGATCAAAAACACAAAACTAATGCTATTGTTTTAGCTAATGGTGATGAAATTATTTTAGATCGTAAAAGTGTTTTATATAAGTTTTTAGCAAATATGCAAAATGATGTTCACAATTATGCCATTTCATTTTTAAGAAACAAACACACAAAATCTATTTTTAATTCTTTATTAAATGATGTTCAAGGTCTAGGTAAAAAGCGTTTAAATGAACTTTTAAATTATTATGATAGTATTAACGATTTAAAAAGTGCATCTGATCAAGAATTATTACAATTTTTACCTAAAAATGTCTTAGTTAATCTACGTGAAAAACTAAATAAAATATAATTATTTTTTATAAAATCAATTTTATAATGTAATGTTTTTTATCTATAATTTTTCAAAATTAATCAAAATTTTATAAAATGTTAATTTCAATTTTTATTAAATTATGTTTTAATTTAATAAATAAATTTAAGGAGTTAAATAACATGAAAAAAACATTAGTTTTATACGCACGTGTTTGTCCAACTAAATCGTTTCATACACAACAAATTTTTGAAGCTTTTCAAAAACAAACAAATTTTGTTTGTGTTAATCTTGATGCAAATCAACCTTTTGATGTTTTAAAAGAGCAAGAATTTATCTTAGGATTTGATCGAATTATTTTATTGTTTACGCTAAATTGATATAACATTCCTTGATCATTATCACGTTATTTTATAGAAGTTTGAAGAACTTTTCCTTTTAGTTTAGAAAATAAAGAAGTTTATAAAATCATCACAACTGGGGCTAATCAAGATTTTTATGAAAAAAAAGATCCTAATATTAATAACATTTCAGTTGAAGAATATTTGAATAATGTAAATGGAATGCTAAAAAAATTACGAGCAAGTATTCAAAAAAGTTTTTATTATTATGGTGCAATTAATCAAGATCAAGCGCGTTTAAATCAATTTGTTAATGAATTAATAAAATATTTTAAAAATCAAAATTAATGAAAAATTGAGCAAAATCATTATTAATTAATTTTATCAATATTGATTTTCACAATTTTAAATCGATTCAAATTGTTTTAGATGCTTGAACTAATCAGGTATTTGAAGTTGTAGACATAATTAATTTAAGTTGATATATTAGAATTAAAATCAAAAAGGGAAATACTTTAGAACATTATTTGTTTACTAAATTTTTTAAAGGTTATTTTTATTATGATCAACAATCTCATCATCTAATTAGTCAAAAAATAAATGTCAAAAAACCTTATGTAATTAATGAATGATTTATGGCTAACGTGATTCATAATATCAAAGAATTACAAACGTTAACCATTAACAAAAAAATTAAAATTAAAGATTTTGATTACTTATCTTATCTGCCTTTGGTAAAAAATGATCCATTAGCTGCATATTTTAAATCTATTTATGAGCAAGAAGTAAAAAAAACTAAACTTGTTTTAGCCCACAACGATTTTTCAATTAATAATATTTTAGCAAATGAATGCGAAAATCTTTTTATATTAATTGATTTTGAATATAGTAGCAGAAATTTAAAAGATTGAGATTTATTTAATTTTTTAAGGGATCTAAATGATACACAATTGAATTTTGGAATTTCTTTTATAAAAGAAAAATTAGGATATGACGAACATTTGATTTATAAATACTTATTTTTAACATCATATTATGGGTTTTTATGAGCTACAAACGCTTTTTTAAAAACTAATGAATTAAAAATTAAGATATATGGGGAAAATGCTTATCAAAAAGCTGATTTTTATTTGCAAAAATTAAATAAATAATAAAAAACCATCTTTATTATAAACATAATAAGATGGATTTTTTATTGTATTATAATCTTTATCTTTACTTAAAAATTAATGTAAGTCTTTTGTTTTTAAGTAATCTTCTCAATCAACAAGAGCTGCATTTTGAGAGTATTGATCACGATCTTGAGGAGCAACTACTTTTCTTGTTTCATCACTAAATCGACGGTTAGTAATTGCAAAATTAGCAATTTCTTTATGTTCATTCATTAATGCACCAAACATTTTTGTTGCAGCTTCCCCATGAATTCCAGCTAGAATCAAGTTAACATTTAAATCTTTAATTTTAGTTAATGATGTTGTTTCTCAACGAATTCCATCACTTGGAGTGATTGTTCTACAATCTTTTAGTGGTCCATTAATATATTCTGATAAATATAAAGCTAATTGTCTTTCTTCATGTCCACTTGTTGATAATTCACCATTTACTAATAAATCAGGTTTTAGTCCTAAAGTAATAGCAATATCTAAAACTTGTGAGTTTGTTGCCCAAACTTTTCAATCAATTTTATGATTTGGATCACGGTGCGATTTAAAAGGATCACATTCATCTTTAATTGTTTTTTTATCTTCTTTTAAATCTGTATCTTGGTTAACTAATGTAAATAATTGAGTTGGTACTTTAAATTCTTCTTTAGCTTTTAAAGCATCTAATTCAGATTTTGGCATACCAAATGCTTCTGATAGAGCATGTAATGAATAATTAACCCCTAAAATACCATAACTTGCATATCATAAACTACTCATTGGCATAACAATTAAATCATCCTTATTATTTGGATTTTTTAACATGCGTTTTGCAATAAAATCATTAGCATTTTGACTCTTCATTCAATCTTCAAATTGTTTAATTTTTTCAGGTTGGCGTTGATTGTTTTTAAAGGCTTCTGGTAAACCTGAATCGTAGTATAAATAAATTACTTTATCAGCTGTGTTTTCAAATGATTCAGTTAATTGACCAGGTAGATTTGCTTTTTGAGTTTCAGAACCATCTTCAACAATAATATCCCCAAATGAGAAACCATCATCTAATAATTTTTCAGGAGCTACTTTTGATTTAGGCGTTGGAAAACGTGCACCTAATCCAGGAATACCATCATAATCAGGTTTTGAATAAATAATTGGAAAATCAGCAGGTAAATCAATTGATGTTACATTCATAGCTGCTAAATCTTCACGAGGGGCGTTATTATTTACTAATGTAATAACAGTCTTTTTTTCATCACGTCATTTTTTTCAAAATGGTGATTCTGCATACATTTTAATATCATGTTTAACTTTAGCAATAATATCTTCAATTTGTGCACTAAATGTAGATTTGTATTTCCCTTCAGCAATTAATTTTTTAAAATTTGAAGATTTTGTTAAATCAACTGCTTTATCCATTTCCATCGCTAGTTTTCGTGCTTGTTCAAAAGAACTATTTCATCAATTAACTCACATCTTATCACGATCTGGTTTTTTAGATTTAGCATTCAAAATTTCAGAAATAATTTCATTTCTTAACACTTTTTCTTGCGTTAATGATTTACTTGTTGTTCCTGTACTACTTCCAGGTTGAATAGTACCTGTATTTATTGTTTTTTTAGTTTTCTTATCATCACTACATGCAGTTGCAACTGCAACAGTTCCAATAGCTACAGTTCCAAATAGCAATGAAGAAAACAAAATCTTTTTATTTATTTTTTTCATATTTGTATCTACTTTCTTACTTATCCTTAGTGAAAATAATTTCGTTTAAAAAATAAACTCACTTAAATTTATACTACTAAAAAAATAAATAAAGGGTTTTTATATATCAAAAATTAAAATAATGTTAATTGTTCAGTCTCACTTAAATGATCTAATACACCTAATTCACGTAAATTTTTTAAATCAGTTCGTGAAATTTTTGTTCGATTTTTTAAATCTTCAATTGTTGAAAAAGCTTTTTGATTACGTGCTTCAATAATGGAATTAGCCACTGTTTCACCCAAGCCTTGAATAGCCACAAATGGTGGAATAATGGCATTATTTTGTTTATCAATTACATAACTAGTTGCCTGTGATTGTTCAATACTAATATTTGAAATTTTAAAACCCCGAGCTAATAATTCAATCACAATTTCATAAATTGGTTGTAAAGCAAGTTCACGTGAACTCACTTTTTTTTGTGGATCTCGTGATTTTGAGCGTTGTTCAATATCATTGTAAGTTTTTTCAATAAACTCTTTTCCTTGATTAATTACAAACAAATCAAAATTATCAGCACGAACACTAAAAAATGCTGCATAGTATTCTAGTGGATGATAAATCTTATATCACGCAAACTTTCATGCGTGCATAACATAAGCTGTCGCATGGGCTTTAGGGAACATGTATTTAATTTTATTAGCTGATTCAATATATCATTCAGGAATCTTTAATTCTTTTAAAATACTTTGATGTTCAGGTTTAATTTTTTTACCTTTTCTTACATCTTCCATAATTAAAAAAGCAGTTTTTGGTTCAACATTTTGACGAATCAAATAAGTCATAATATCATCACGACAAGCAATAACATCTTTTAGTAGTTTTCCAGATTTAATTAATGATTGAGCATTACCTAATCAAACACTTTCTCCATGAGATAAACCAGAAATTCGAATTAAGTCAGCAAATGATTTGGGTTTAGTATCAACTAGCATTCCCCGAACAAAACGAGTTCCAAATTCAGGAATTGAAATAGCTCCTGTTGTTTCATTTAAAACATCTGATGGTTTAATGTTTAGTGCACTAATATCACTAAATAATTTCATAACCAATGGATCATACATTGGCACATCACGATCATCAATTCCAGTATAGTCTTTTAAAAGTTTTAAAATCGTTGGATTATCGTGTCCTAAAATATCAAATTTAAGCAAACTATCATGTAAATATTCAAACGCAAAGTGCGTTGTTTTTCAAGTTTCATTAATATCATTAGCTGGAAAATTATAAGGTGAAAAATCCCAAATACTATATTCTTTAGGAACAATAATAATTCCTCCAGGGTGTTGTCCAGTAGTTCTTTTTGAATCAATACATTTTTGAACATATAAACTAACTGTTGAATCACGAACAATTTGGTTTTCACTAAAACGATTTTCAAAATATTTTTTAACCGCATTTTCAGCACTTTTTTCAGCCATTGTACCAATTGTACCAGCACGATATGAATGTGTTTCACCAAAAATACTTTTAATAAAATTATGGGCAACTGCTTGATAAACACCAGAGAAATTTAAATCAATATCAGGCACTTTATCCCCATCAAATCCTAAAAATGTTTCAAAAGGAATATTATGACCATCAGTTAACATTTGAATTTGACATTGTTCACAATCTTTAGGAACTAAATCAAATCCATCATCAGCATTAGTTATAAATTCACATTTTTTACATTTTGGACATAAATAATGAGGAGCTAATGGATTAACATCAGTAATATTTAAAAATGTTGCTACAAGTGACGATCCAACAGAACCACGACTTCCAACTCCATAACCATCTTGCATTGATTTTTCTACTAATAAATGTGAAATTCAATAAACAACACTAAATCCATGCTTAATAATCGAATCTAATTCTTTTTTAATACGTTGTTCGATAATTGTCGGTAGATTATCGCCATAGATTTTTTTAGCTGTATGATAAACATAATCAATTGTTTTTTGATCTACTCCCTCCATTTTTGGAGCATACAATCCCTCTTTTAAAGGTTGGATTTTATCATCAAATCATGAATTAATGATTTGTGGATTTTCATTAATAATTAAATTAATTAAATTTTCATCTTCTAAATAAGCAAGTTCATCAATCGCACTTTTTTGATCAACATACTCTAAATCTGGCACATATTCTTCATTAGCGAAACGATGTGATTTACCTTCAAGTCCTTTAGTGTTAACATAAACATCATAAAATTTCTTATCATCTTTTAAAAAATAATAAGGCGAACTTGAATAAATAATAATTTTGTTTAATTCTAAAGCTAAACTTACTAATTTTTTAAAAGCTTTTTGTACATTCTCAAGTGTGATTTTTTTAGCATATACTAAATGTTTTTGTGAACCAATTGATGGTAGAGTAATGAAATCATAACGTTGCATTATTGATTTGATTTCATCATCACTTTTTGAATATAAAGCATTAATTAAATCAGATTCATGAACCGAATTTGAAATGATTAATTTATCTTTTTTATTTGCTAAAAAACTTGTGGTAATCGTTGGTCTTGTATAGTACATATCAGTGTGTGATATAGACACTAATTCGTACATATCTTTAACATTTGCTTGAGTTTTAATATATAAATTAACTCAATTTCCAAAACTTCGATTTTTTAACATTAAACTTTGTAATTTAGTGTTAATTTGATTTAAATTAATGATTTCAAAGTCATTAACTAAACTATTTTTCATAATTTTAAAAACATCAGCTAATACCATTGCATCATAATCTGCACGATGAGCTACTTCATCATTATAGTCAACTTCATATTTTTTACAAATTGCCCCTAAACGATGACTTTTAAAAGGATTAATAGCACGTGAAATCATTAATGTATCAATACTTGGATTTTTAAGTGGTTTTAAGCCTCATTTTAATAACCTTTGATTAATAAAGTTAATATCAAAACTAATCCCATTATGAGCAACCAAAATATGGTTATCAAAAATTTCTTTAATTTTTAATAATGCTGTTTTTTCATCAATTGCATCATTTACCATTTCTTGATTAATGTTAGTTAAATTAGTAATGTTTTCATTAATTTCTTGAATAGGTTTAACAAAGAATTGAATTTTATCGCCAATTTGTTTATTATTTTGCATAATAATGGCTCCAAATTCAATAATTTCATCAAAATTAGGAAACAACCCTGTTGTTTCAATATCAAAAATTACATATGTTGCATCATCTAAATTTTGATCACGAACATTTAAAGCTAAAGGAATTTGCTCTTCTAATTCTTCTGTTTCTAATCCATAAATAATCTTTAAATCTTGTTTTTTAGAAAATTTAGCAATTTCAGGATATGATTGGACAACATTTCGATCAGTAACACCAATTGTTTTTAATTGATTTTTAACTGCAAAATCAATTAATTCTTGTGCTGAAATAATCGCATCAAGCGAAGACATTTTAGTATGAAAATTTAATTCTAAACGAGGTGTAATTGTCTTTTTTATATGATTATCTTGAATAGTGTAAATTTTTTTAATTTTACCAATTGGAACTTGGCCACTTTTACTCATATTATCTAAAACAATATCAATCTCAGCTTCAATTAATTGGTCAATTTTTAATTCATCTAAAAACTTTTTTAATGGATGTTCGCTATTTGATAAATAAGTCATAATCGTTAATGTTTCGCTATCATCAATAACATTTAATTTATAAGCGATTGCTCCGCTTTTTAAAACATCAACTTTTTTTGCAAAAACATAAGCTTGAATTTTAGCATTATTCATTAAAGGATTAATATCAATTAATTTTGTAATGGTTTTATTAGATGTATTTTTGTAATAGTTAAAATTTGATTTTTGATTGTTTTGATAATCTTGTTGTTGATTAATTTGTTGTTCTAATTGTTTTTGTTGTTGTATATGATGGTTAATAATTTCATTAACTGCTTGTTCGTGATTTTCATTTAATATTAAACTAATATTTTCAAAATGGATTTCAAGTTCGCTATAAGGTAATGATCACGCTTTTAAAGTATTTAAAATTTTTAATTTATTAGTTATGAAATGATCATAAATTAATTTATTATCGATTTTTAAATTTAATTGATTTAAATCAAAATCATATTCTATTTTTGTATTTAAATCAGTGATTTGTTCTAAAAAAACTAAATCAATACTTTGTTCACTAATTTTTTTAAAAAAAGTTAATAAAATTTTTTGATCAATATCTTTTAGATCATTAATATATCAAATTTGCAAATCATGCATTAAAGTTGTTTTTGGTAGTTGATGCAATTCATTAATAATAGTTGCATCAACTAATTGATTAAAATAAACAAATAAATTGTTTTTTTTATCTTTAGTTAATTTTTTAATATTGATTTTATCTAACAGTTCATCATCAATCATTACAATTTTTTTAAATAACGCATTTTTTGTTTCCATTTTATATTCCTTTATTTATTAAATAAAATAAATGCACACTATTTGGTTATTGAGTTGCATTTATTGTTTTATTGAACCTACATTTATATTTTATAATATATAAAATTTTTTAAATTTATAATTGTTTAAATTTTAAAAAACTAATACGTTTTAAACTTGTTAAATTTGTTATAAAAGCAAAAAATATTAAGATATACACAAATGAATGTATACTCAATATTTTATTGTAAATTTATTATTTATTTTAGTTAAAAATATTTATTAATTTTAAGTTGCTGGATTTACTTGTTCTTCAGCAACTTTTAAATCACTACTTTTAATAGCATCAACATTAGCTTCAACATCATTAATCATTAGTTTTGATACATTATAAGTATCTGTTGCAAATTCAACAAGATCTTTTGTAGTTACACTTAATTTATCAGCACTTAATACTAATTCAACTTCTTTAGTTTCTTGTGCACCTTTTTTAGTTAGTGTTAATTTTAGTGATGGTGTAGTTTCATTTGCTACTACAAGTGCTTTAGAGAAAGTTAATTTAACTTTTGCTTTTTTAGTTCCAGTATCTTTGTCTACTAATTCAACACTACTTACAACTGCTTTTTCTTCTTTTGGTGTAGGTGTTGGAGTCGGAGTTGGTGATGGTGTAGGTGTGTTTTCAAAGTCCACTTTTTCTGTTTGATAATTAAAATTCTAAAAATTATCAGTTTTTAAGGTAATAAAAAATAGCCCAATTTTGAGCTATTTAATTTATTTTTTAGAAAATTTGTAACTAGATAATTATTTTTCAGTTGATCCACCTTCTGTGCTACCTGTTTCAGGTTTTTTACCTTCAGTTGATCCACCTTCTGTGCTACCTGTTTCAGGTTTTTTAGAAGCTTCTACTTTTAATTCTTTATTTTTAATTTCGTCATTTAAACTAACTTCATTACCATTTAAAGTTAATTTAGTTACTTTATAAGTTCCTTCATTTAACACATTTAAATCAGCTGTTGCACTTAATTTATCTTGACTTAATACTAAGTCAACTTCTTTTGTTTCACTATCTTTAGTTAAAGTTAATTTCAATGATTTTTGGCTTTCGTCTTTTAGTTGAACTGCTGAGGCAAATGTTAATTTAACTTTTGCTGTTTTTGTTTGTGCATTAACTTCGCTAAACTCAACATTACTTACAATTGCTTTATCTTCTTTTGGTGTAGGTGTTGGAGTAGGTTCTGGAGTTGGTGTAGGCGCATTTTCAAAGTCTACTTTTTCTGTTTGATAATTAAAATTCTAAAAATTATCAGTTTTAAGGTAATAAAAAAAGCCCAATTTTGAGCTATTATTAATTTTATTATTTTAACTTTTTAAGTTCTTCTTTTGCTTTAGCTAATTCTTGTTCAAGGTTTTGTTTTTGTGTTTGTTTTTCTTGAACAACTTTTTCTAATTCTTTAACTTTTGCAACATCGTTTTTACCTGCTTTTTCAGTTTTAACAGCGTTTTCAGCTTCTGTTAATGCAGTTGTTGCTTCTTTTACTTTTTTATCTAAATCAGCAACTTTTGCTTCTAATTGTTCTTCTGTTAGAGCAGGAGTATTTGATGGATGATCTCCTTGTTCGTTTCCACCATTTCCATTATTATTTTTGTCTTCAATTAATAATTTACTATTCTTAACTGTATCATTTAAATTGATTTCATTACCATTTAATGTTAATTTAGATAAATTATAAGTACCTTCTTTTAAGTTAGATAACTTCCCACTTAAAGTTTTAGTAGTTTCATCATAG
Source organism: Ureaplasma urealyticum serovar 8 str. ATCC 27618 (assembly GCF_000169535.1). Classification (NCBI taxonomy): domain Bacteria; kingdom Bacillati; phylum Mycoplasmatota; order Mycoplasmoidales; family Mycoplasmoidaceae; genus Ureaplasma; species Ureaplasma urealyticum. Next base: position 459,137 of record NZ_AAYN02000002.1, on the reverse strand, counting down.
CTTAAATCACTAACTTGAATTGGAGTTGTTTCGCCTTTTTTAGTAACTTCTAAGTTAAATACTTTTTTGTTAGAATCCGCTAATTCTAATTTACTAAAAACTAATGAAACTGTTCCTTCATCTTTTTTGTTTTTATCTTTTGTAAATGTAACATTACTTACAATTGCTTCATCTTTTTTGGGCGTTGGAGTCGGAGTAGGTGATGGTGTAGGTGTGTTTCCAAAGTCTACTTTGTCTGTTTGATAATTAAAATTCTAAAAATTATCAGTTTTAAGGTAATAAAAAATAGCCCAATTTTGAGCTATTTAATTTATTTTTTAGAAAATTTGTAACTAGATAATTATTTTTCAGTTGATCCACCTTCTGTGCTACCTGTTTCAGGTTTTTTAGAAGCTTCTACTTTTAATTCTTTATTTTTAATTTCGTCATTTAAACTAACTTCATTACCATTTAAAGTTAATTTAGTTACTTTATAAGTTCCTTCATTTAACTCATTTAAATCAGCTGTTGCACTTAATTTATCTTCACTTAATACTAAGTCAACTTCTTTTGTTTCACTATCTTTAGTTAAAGTTAATTTTAATGATTTTTGATTTTCATCTTTTAGTTGAACTGCTAAGGTAAATGTTAATTTAACTTTTGCTGTTTTTGCTTGTGCATTAACTTCACTAAATTTAACACTACTTACAACCGCTTCATCTTTTTTAGGTGTGGGTGTTGGTTGTGGAGTTGGAGTTGGTGCAGGCGCATTTTCAAAGTCCACTTTTTCTCTTTGATAATTCAAATTCTAAAAATTATCAATTTTAAACAATAGAAAAAACATTTGAAATAAAGTATTTATTTTTTATATTTCATATTAATTTTCCATTATTTTTTTGATCTAAATTTTATTAAATAAACAATTATAAGAGTCGTTTTTTATTTTGATTTTTGTAATCTTATATGTTTTGTTGGGATAAAAAAATAGCCCAATTCATAGGCTATTAATCTCTTTATATATAAATAATTAAAAAGGCACTTTTTTAAAAAAAATATAAATTTTATTTTCCTGGTTTTGTAGTTTCACCACTTCCTGGTTTTGTAGTTTCACCACTTCCTGGTTTTGTAGTTTCACCACTTCCTGGTTTTGTAGTTTCACCACTTCCTGGTTTTGTAGTTTCACCACTTCCTGGTTTTGTAGTTTCACCACTTCCTGGTTTTGTAGTTTCACCACTTCCTGGTTTTGTAGTTTCACCACTTCCTGGTTTTGTAGTTTCACCACTTCCTGGTTTTGTAGTTTCACCACTTCCTGGTTTTGTAGTTTCACCACTTCCTGGTTTTGTAGTTTCACCACTTCCTGGTTTTGTAGTTTCACCACTTCCTGGTTTTGTAGTTTCACCACTTCCTGGTTTTGTAGTTTCACCACTTCCTGGTTTTGTAGTTTCACCACTTCCTGGTTTTGTAGTTTCACCACTTCCTGGTTTTGTAGTTTCACCACTTCCTGGTTTTGTAGTTTCACCACTTCCTGGTTTTGTAGTTTCACCACTTCCTGGTTTTGTAGTTTCACCACTTCCTGGTTTTGTAGTTTCACCACTTCCTGGTTTTGTAGTTTCACCACTTCCTGGTTTTGTAGTTTCACCACTTCCTGGTTTTGTAGTTTCACCACTTCCTGGTTTTGTAGTTTCACCACTTCCTGGTTTTGTAGTTTCACCACTTCCTGGTTTTGTAGTTTCACCACTTCCTGGTTTTGTAGTTTCACCACTTCCTGGTTTTGTTTCAAAACCTATATTTTCTGTTTGATAATTAAAATAATAAAACTTAGTGTAAAAATAGGAACAAAAAATTATAAAATTCAAAATAAACATTAATTTTTATTAACAACTTTATTTTTAATTAAAAATTTCTTCAAAAAACACATTAAAAAAAAAAAAAAAACTAATAAAAATTATAAAATTAAATTGCAAGTGTTAAGCGAAAGACATTTGCAATCTTCATATGTTTTCGTTAAAATTAAAATTCCTATTAAAAACAACATGAGATTAAACAAAATCTTAATGTTGTTATTATCTATACATTCTAAAGAAAAATATATTTGCAAAACTATAAATAGACACAAAAAACAATAGAATAATAAAACTAAATTTCATATTTAGTTTATTAGGAGATCGTTATAAATGAAATTATTAAAAAATAAGAAATTTTGAGCAATTACACTAGGGGTAACTTTAGTGGGAGCAGGGGTAGTTGCTGTGGCAGCTTCATGTTCTAGCTCAAATGTTAAATCTAAATTAAGTAGTCAACTTGTTAAATCAAAAGACGAAAAGAGCTTTTACGCTGTTTACGACATTGAAAATTTCGATGATTTAACTGAAAATGATAAAAAAGCATTAAACGAAGCTGAATTCAATGTTGCAATTACATCAGCTGAAAATAAAACAGAAAACGCAACAACAAAAGGTCACTTACTTAACAAAAAAATCTATGTTAAATTACCACGTGAACCAAAAGCTAAAGAACAATTAACTATTATTAATAAAGGTGGCTTACTAAAAACTGCATCTTTAGTATTACCTGATAATTTTAATTATCAAACAGAAAAAGTGGAGTTTGAAAACACACCTACACCATCACCTACTCCAACACCTAAAAAAGACGAAGCAGTTGTAAGTAGTGTTGAATTTAAAAAAGTTGAAAATAAAAAAGATGAGGCAACAGTTTCATTAGTTTTTAGTAAATTAGAATTAGCAGATGCTAGCAAAAAAATATTTGTTTTAGAAGTTACTAAAAAAGGTGAAACAGCACCAATTCAAGCAAGCGATTTAAAATATGATGAAGCATCTAAAACTTTAAGTGGAAAGTTATCTAACTTAAAAGAAGGTACTTATAATTTATCTAAATTAACTTTAAATGGTAATGAAGTTAGTTTAAGCGAAGAAATTAAAAAAGTTGAACTAAAAGTTGGACCAATTAATGAACAAAGTGCCCAACCATCAAATCTGCAAAAAGATAAAGAAGAAAAAGTTAAGGCTGTTAAAGCTAAATTAGATGCTGCAGAAAAAGAATTGACAACAGCTAAATCTGATGTTGAAACTAAACAAAAAGCTGTTGATGCTGCTAAAACTAAACTAGATCAAGCAACTAAAGAATCAACTGATGCAAATCAATCATTAGAAACAGCTAAAGAAAATCAAAAAACAAAACAACAAGCTGTAGATTCAGCTAAAGAAGAATTAAAAGTAGCTGAAGGTTCTACAGAAAATAAAGAAGAAAAAGTTAAGGCTGTTAAAGCTAAATTAGATGCTGCAGAAAAAGAATTGACAACAGCTAAATCTGATGTTGAAACTAAACAAAAAGCTGTTGATGCTGCTAAAACTAAACTAGATCAAGCAACTAAAGAATCAACTGATGCAAATCAATCATTAGAAACAGCTAAAGAAAATCAAAAAACAAAACAACAAGCTGTAGATTCAGCTAAAGAAGAATTAAAAGTAGCTGAAGGTTCTACAGAAAATAAAGAAGAAAAAGTTAAGGCTGTTAAAGCTAAATTAGATGCTGCAGAAAAAGAATTAACAACAGCTAAATCTGATGTTGAAACTAAACAAAAAGCTGTTGATGCTGCTAAAACTAAACTAGATCAAGCAACTAAAGAATCAACTGATGCAAATCAATCATTAGAAACAGCTAAAGAAAATCAAAAAACAAAACAACAAGCTGTAGATTCAGCTAAAGAAGAATTAAAAGTAGCTGAAGGTTCTACAGAAAATAAAGAAGAAAAAGTTAAGGCTGTTAAAGCTAAATTAGATGCTGCAGAAAAAGAATTAACAACAGCTAAATCTGATGTTGAAACTAAACAAAAAGCTGTTGATGCTGCTAAAACTAAACTAGATCAAGCAACTAAAGAATCAACTGATGCAAATCAATCATTAGAAACAGCTAAAGAAAATCAAAAAACAAAACAACAAGCTGTAGATTCAGCTAAAGAAGAATTAAAAGTAGCTGAAGGTTCTACAGAAAATAAAGAAGAAAAAGTTAAGGCTGTTAAAGCTAAATTAGATGCTGCAGAAAAAGAATTAACAACAGCTAAATCTGATGTTGAAACTAAACAAAAAGCTGTTGATGCTGCTAAAACTAAACTAGATCAAGCAACTAAAGAATCAACTGATGCAAATCAATCATTAGAAACAGCTAAAGAAAATCAAAAAACAAAACAACAAGCTGTAGATTCAGCTAAAGAAGAATTAAAAGTAGCTGAAGGTTCTACAGAAAATAAAGAAGAAAAAGTTAAGGCTGTTAAAGCTAAATTAGATGCTGCAGAAAAAGAATTAACAACAGCTAAATCTGATGTTGAAACTAAACAAAAAGCTGTTGATGCTGCTAAAACTAAACTAGATCAAGCAACTAAAGAATCAACTGATGCAAATCAATCATTAGAAACAGCTAAAGAAAATCAAAAAACAAAACAACAAGCAGTAGATTCAGCTAAAGAAGAATTAAAAGTTCTTCAAGCATAAAAAAATAATTAATAAATACCATTCAAGAATCTTAAAAATAAGATGCCTTTGTTTGGTATTTTTTTTATTACCTAAAACTAATAATTTTAGAATTTTAATTATCAAACAGAAAAAGTAGACTTTGGAAATACACCTACACCATCACCTACTCCGACTCCAACGCCAACTCCAGAACCTAAAAAAGATGAAGCGGTTGTAAGTAGTGTTAAATTTACAAAAGATGAAAAGAAATCAAATGAAGCAGTAGTTTCATTAGTTTTTAGTAAGTTGGAATTAGCGGATTCTAGCAAAAAAGCATTTAATTTAGAAGTTATTAAAAAAGGTGATACAAATCCAATCAAAGTAAGTGATTTAAACTATGATGAAACTTCTAAAACTTTAAGTGGAAAATTATCTAGTTTAAAAGAAGGTAGTTATACTTTATCTAAATTGACTTTAAATGACAATGAAATTAGTCTAAGTGACGAACTTAAAAAAGTTGAATTAAAAGTTGAAGCAACTAATGAGCAAAATGACCAACAATCAGATCCAAAAGAAAATGATAAAGAAGCAAAAGTTAAACAAGCACAAACTAAATTAACTGAAGCAACTAATGCATTAACTAAAGCACAAACTGATTTAAAAACTGCTGAAGATGAACTTAATAAACTAAAAACAGATAAGGCAGAACAAGCTAAGATTGATGCTGCACAAACAAAAGTTAATGCTGCTAAACAAGATGTTCAAGCTAAAACTAAAGCAAAAAATGATGCTCAAGCTGAATTAGATAAATTAACTAATTCAAATGATAATCAACCATCAGATCCAAAAGAAAATGATAAAGAAGCAAAAGTTAAACAAGCACAAACTAAATTAACTGAAGCAACTAATGCATTAACTAAAGCACAAACTGATTTAAAAACTGCTGAAGATGAACTTAATAAACTAAAAACAGATAAGGCAGAACAAGCTAAGATTGATGCTGCACAAACAAAAGTTAATGCTGCTAAACAAGATGTTCAAGCTAAAACTAAAGCAAAAAATGATGCTCAAGCTGAATTAGATAAATTAACTAATTCGAATGATAAAATGTAATCATATTTAAAAAAATAAATGGTCCATTTGGGCTATTTTTTATTACCTTTAAAACTGATAATTTTTAGAATTTTAATTATCAAACAGAAAAAGTGGACTTTGGAAATGCGCCTACACCATCACCTACTCCGACTCCAACGCCAACTCCAGAACCTACACCAACACCTAAAAAAGATGAAGTAGTTATAAGTAATGTTACATTTACAAAAGATGAAAAGAAAAAAGATGAAGCAACAGTTTCATTAGTTTTTAGTAAATTAGAATTAGCAGATTCTAGCAAAAAATTATTTAGTTTAGAGATTACTAAAAAAGATGATACAAATCCAATCAAAGCAAGTGATTTAAAATATGATGAAGCATCTAAAACATTAACTGGTAAATTGACTAATTTAACAAAAGGTGAATACAGTATTTCTAAATTAACATTAAATAATAATGAAATCAATTTAAATGATACAGTTAAGAATAGTAAATTATTAATTGAAGACCAAAATAATAATGGAAATGGTGGAAACGAACAAGGAGGTCAACCATCAAATCCTAATAAAGATGAAAAAATTCAAAAAGCTGAAGAAAAATTAGCTAAGGCTAAAGAAGAATTAAACAAAGTAAATGAATTAGTTACAACAAAAGACACTGCTGTTAAAGAAGCTACAAAAGCATTAGAAACTGCTAAAGCTGATGCTAAAACAAAAGAAGCAGCTGTAACAACTGCAACTCGTGAATTAGAAGAAGCTAAGAAATCAAACGAAGCTAATAAAGATGAAAAAATTCAAAAAGCTGAAGAAAAATTAGCTAAGGCTAAAGAAGAATTAAACAAAGTAAATGAATTAGTTACAACAAAAGACACTGCTGTTAAAGAAGCTACAAAAGCATTAGAAACTGCTAAAGCTGATGCTAAAACAAAAGAAGCAGCTGTAACAACTGCAACTCATGAATTAGAAGAAGCTAAGAAATCAAACGAAGCTAATAAAGATGAAAAAATTCAAAAAGCTGAAGAAAAATTAGCTAAGGCTAAAGAAGAATTAAACAAAGTAAATGAATTAGTTACAACAAAAGACACTGCTGTTAAAGAAGCTACAAAAGCATTAGAAACTGCTAAAGCTGATGCTAAAACAAAAGAAGCAGCTGTAACAACTGCAACTCGTGAATTAGAAGAAGCTAAGAAATCAAACGAAGCTAATAAAGATGAAAAAATTCAAAAAGCTGAAGAAAAATTAGCTAAGGCTAAAGAAGAATTAAACAAAGTAAATGAATTAGTTACAACAAAAGACACTGCTGTTAAAGAAGCTACAAAAGCATTAGAAACTGCTAAAGCTGATGCTAAAACAAAAGAAGCAGCTGTAACAACTGCAACTCGTGAATTAGAAGAAGCTAAAAAGTAAAAATTAATCATTAAATACCATTCAAAAATCTTAAATATAAGATACCTTTGATTGGTATTTTTTATTGCTTAAAATTGATAATTTTTAGAATTTTAATTATCAAACAGAAAAAGTAGACTTTGAAAATGCGCCTACACCAACTCCAGAACCTACTCCAACACCTACACCAAAAGAAGATAAAGCAATTGTAAGTAATGTTGAGTTTAGCGAAGTTAATGCACAAACAAAAACAGCAAAAGTTAAATTAACATTTGCCTCAGCAGTTCAACTAAAAGACGAAAGCCAAAAATCATTGAAATTAACTTTAACTAAAGATAGTGAAACAAAAGAAGTTGACTTAGTATTAAGTCAAGATAAATTAAGTGCAACAGCTGATTTAAATGTGTTAAATGAAGGAACTTATAAAGTAACTAAATTAACTTTAAATGGTAATGAAGTTAGTTTAAATGACGAAATTAAAAATAAAGAATTAAAAGTAGAAGCTTCTAAAAAACCTGAAACAGGTAGCACAGAAGGTGGATCAACTGAAGGTAAAAAACCTGAAACAGGTAGCACAGAAGGTGGATCAACTGAAAAATAATTATCTAGTTACAAATTTTCTAAAAAATAAATTAAATAGCTCAAAATTGGGCTATTTTTTATTACCTTAAAAACTGATAATTTTTAGAATTTTAATTATCAAACAGAAAAAGTAGACTTTGAAAATGCGCCTACACCAACTCCAGAACCTACTCCAACACCTACACCAAAAGAAGATAAAGCAATTGTAAGTAATGTTGAGTTTAGCGAAGTTAATGCACAAACAAAAACAGCAAAAGTTAAATTAACATTTGCCTCAGCAGTTCAACTAAAAGACGAAAGCCAAAAATCATTGAAATTAACTTTAACTAAAGATAGTGAAACAAAAGAAGTTGACTTAGTATTAAGTGAAGATAAATTAAGTGCAACAGCTGATTTAAGTGAGTTAAGTGAAGGAACTTACAAAGTTTCTAAATTAACATTAAATAATGTTGAAGTTAGTCTAAGTGACGAACTTAAAAAAGTTGAAATGACTCCAACACCTAAAAAAAATGAAGCTATAGCAAGTGGAGTAAAAATTGGCGAAGTTAAAAATGGCGTTGCATATATTGAAGTTACATTTAGCAAATTTGAACTAGCAGATCAAAATAAAAAAGACTTTGTTTTAGAAGTTAATAAGAATCAAAATGGCACTTCAGCATCTATTAAAGCAACTGATTTAACTTACAATGAACAAACTAAAACACTTAGTGGCAAATTAAACGGACTAGAATCAAATACAAATTATGAGATTTCAAAACTTACTTTAAATGGTAATGAAATTAAATTCGATCAAGAAGAATTATTAAAATCATATGTTGATCAAGCTAAATTAATTATGTCGTTTAACAAAAATGATAAAAAAGTTAATATAAAATTAGAAAACTTTAATATTTTAGATTCTTTTCAAAATAATCAACCGTTATTAACGTTTGATATAGAAATAACAAAAAAAGATGGCATAACACAAGTTGTTCACAAATCATTAACAAAAAATCAATTACTAAATAAAGATGGTTTAGAAATTGATTTAAAAGATAAAATGAATGGAACAAATGTTAATTATGAAGTTAAATTAACAAATGCTAAATTACTAAATATTTCTATAAAGGAAAAAGCTATAGAAACAAAATAATTAGAGTAATAATAGCCTAAGACTAGGCTATTTTTTATTGTTTAAAACTAATAATTTTAGAATTTTAATTATCAAACAGAAAAAGTAAACTTTGGAAATGCACCTACTCCAACACTTGCACCAAAAGAAGATAAAGCAGTTGTAAGTAGTGTTGAATTAGTATACAAAGAAACTGCTTCACTTTATTCAATTCGCGCAAGATGAAATGGTTATAAATGAATTTATGTAAACGAATGTGAAAATAAGACGATTAAAGAAATTGAACATGAAATTGGATTATTGAATGATCAAGCAAGAGTTTATGATAAATATAAAGATCGAGAATGAATTAATCATAGTTATCCTATAACTAAAGAAGATATTGATTATTATTTTAAATTTAATTCTAAATTAACAAAAGATAAAAATGGTAAACCATTAAGTGAAGATGAAATTAAAAAATTAAAAGAAGAAGAATTCAAAAGAGTAGTGGAAGATTATAAAATAAAGATCCAAACTGATTATTGAATTATTTTAATGTGTATTTTAAGATTGGTTGATAAGCCTCGTGCTCAAAAAAATTTAACACCATTTGATCAAAAAAACGAAAATAATGAGTATGTTTGATCAGAACAAGAACTAAGAACGTTACAAAGTGAAGCAACTAAAATTGCAGGCAAGGCAGCTACTAATGAATCTGATTTAAATAACGCTTTTGGCGAAAAAAATCATTCATTAGATGATCGTAAGGCTGTGATGGAAGGAATTGCAGATGATTTGTTTAAAATACGCAATGAAATAGATAAAGAATTGGAACGTCGTGAAAATGAATATATCAAACAAAAATAAATAACCAAAAGCATAAATATTAATTATTTTGGTTATATATTTCGATGTTGAAAATTTGATTATTTCAACATAATTATTTAAGGGTTTTAATAAAAATATCAAAAATAATGTTTTTGAATACAAATTCCAAAAAATTTTTATATCAAATTAACTAATATAAAAATTTCATTATCGAATATTAGTAAAAAGCAACGAAAGTTGTTGATTTTTGCGTCTTTATATGCACCAAAAAGGTCCAATAATCACGATTATTAAACTTTATGTATATGGTCTTAGGAGCGACAAAGTATGATAAACAAATTTCTACAAAGTATTAAAAAACGTAATTTATCAAAAAATACATATTTAACTTATGAATCACATTTAAGAAAGTTTAAGGTGCAAGAGCAAAGTTTTAAACAGATTATTAAGCAATTATTAAATAACAATTACAAACCAAAAAGTCTAAAATTAGCTAAGTCAATTTTAAGTGAGTATTGAAAATTTACTAAACAATACCAGTATGTGCAAGACTTGCAAGAAATAAAATTAAGCAAAGAACAAAAAAGTTATAAAAAAATCTTTAGTTTAAATGAAATACAAAGATGTTTAAAAATTAATAAACAAGATACTAAACAGATTAAGTTTTATAAAACGATTTTATTATTCTATGCCACAACTGGAATTAGAGCAATGGAAATCTATCAACTTAAACAAATAAACAATGACTTATTCGTAATCAGTGGCAAAGGTAATAAGAACAGACAAATTTGCTATATTGAACATCTGTGAAATAACATTAAAAACAAAAAACTACCATCAACTAAAACATTACGTAAATATCTAAAAGTATTTTTTGATAATAAAAACGTTTCATTACATACGCTAAGACGTAGTTTTATTACAAACTTTTTAACTAGCAATGATAACTATAAACGTGGTGATATGTTAAAAATTGTCCAAGATTTAGTTGGTCATGAAAACATTCAAACAACACTACAATATGTACAGATCACAAAAGAACAAGTGGACGACGTTTATAAAAAATTTTTTAAGGAATTTGAAAATGATAAATAATATTTTTAATAAAAAGTTGTTAGTTTACAACGAAAAAGATCAACGTTGGTATAACAAATTTGATAGAACTAAACCTTTATTTTCACCAAGTAGACTATTAAGTTTTAAAAATTACATTTTTGAAAAAATACCAGCAAAAAATCTAGAATATCCGATTGAGTTTGGAACTAGTTTAATGCAAATCATTCAATACTATTTTGAAAATCAATCAAAATTAGATGTCATTTTAAATAGTATTAATGAAGAAAAATTAAAAGAAGTCTTTTTATTGTTTTTAGACTATTTAAAAACAAATGATTATTCACTAATCGCTGTTGAATTACATTTATTTAGTCCAAAACTAAACCATTACTGACATGGTTTTGCTGATGTTGTTGTTAAAACCAAAGATGATAAGTATAAAGTACTTGAAATCAAAACACACAACGAAATCCAATCAGTGCCATCTTGAAAGTTTCAAGCTGGTGTATATGATTACATCATCAGCCAAGAATTAAGCAATTACGAACCATCAGCTATACTAGCATTTAGTCGTAAACAAGCAAAGTTAAGCGTTTATGAAAATGATTCATTAGATTTAAGTTTTATTAATAAAATCAATGAACTATATTCTTAATAAAAACAAAAAAGTAAGCTTAACTGAACTAATGAATCAACAACCACATTGATACTTAGAAGAACTACAAGAACATTTAATTAAATATCTTGATACAAACGGACTAAACGACACTAAAAAACTAATTAAACAAACAATTAAAGAATGGAAAAAATAATATGGATAAAATTAAAAATTATCTAGAAAAATTACAAGCGTTTTATAAGTTATATTCTCTTAATTTAACTCAAGGAACAGAAATTTTAATTATTCAAATCATTGATAAAGGTAATTTAATTTTTGATTCCATTGAAAAAGGTAAAACATTTAACGAAAGTAAAATAATAGAACCACTTTTATTCATTTTTAAAAAAATAAATACAATTTTAGCTATCTTAAAATTAACTTTTACTAAAGATGATTTAATTGGAATTCTACAATCATTAGAAGAGCATATATCAGAATTTATTATTGCAAATTATAAATATGATTTTGAAATCGAAGAAGATGATGAAGATTAATAACAATGGAAAAAATAGTTGGCTTTATTGTGAACATAATTAATGTTCAAAAACAAATGATAAAAGACTTAAAAGAACTAAAAAATCATAAAGACATCATGGTGAAAGACCATGAAAAATTAAATGATATGTTAAATGCCATGATTGATGAAGCAGTTAAAAATTACAAAATTGCATTAAAAAACATAACAGAAATTCTAAACGTTCATTTAAACTGTGTTTTATATAATCACAATCTTAAATGTGGCGTAAAAGATGAAAAATTATTATTACCACTATTTAAAAGAAAGAAAGCGAGTTAATAACTTATGGCAATGCTTTGTATGTGTGATGAATGCCAAGCAATTATTAATTATTATGTTGTACAAATTGAACAATTGTGTAACGAAATTGTAAAAACAAGAAAAAGAGTTGAACCATATAAAAAATTGGGTAAATTGTTTTTTGAAATTATTCAAAATGATTTATTTGAAGCAATAGCTGAAGAAGTGTTTAGAATAGATGAAAAACCAAAACGAAAAACAAATAAAAGAGTATGTAAATAAATTTAAAGATTTGCGTAATCAACTAACAAAAAACAATGACGTTAAAAAAGTTTGCGATTTAATTAATGATTTGTTTTTTGAAGTATATAAAAACAATTTAATAGATGAAGTTATCAAGGAGATTAACAAACATGACTAATTGAGATAAAGAACATGCATTAAGTGAAGAACTAAGACAATTAAAAGATGAGTTCGAAGATTTAATGGATGATTTAGCAAGAATTAATAAAGATTTAGATTTTAATATCTGAGAACGTAAAGACTTAGAATATCGTAAAGCAAGTTATGAGACAGATATCGAAAGTATTAGATTACGAATTAACCAAAAACAAAATGAAATGATGGAGATAATAAAAAATGACAAATAGTATTAAACGTGAAATATTAAGTGCTTTAAATGATGAAACAAAAAAAGTAATTAGCAAATTACAACAAACAAATAATTTAATTAAACAATTAAGCGATGAAAAAAAGACATTAGAACAATATTTAAAAGATAATGTTAACAATCATGAAATCGTTGATTTAGACAGTGATTTAAAAATTAAAATCTATGATTTAACATCTAAGGATAGTATTGTTTTAGATTATGACAAAATCATTACTGATTATAAAGTTGATACAAAAAAATATGAAACGATTAAAAAAGGAACAACATCAACACGAATAACATGAAGTGGAGCAGATAAATAATGGTTAAAGACGATAAATTAGTGCCAAGCATTAGATTATTAACACCAAATGAACTAAGCGAACAATGAGCTAATCCAAATAGCGAAATTAATCAAATCACACGTGCTGTTTTGACCATTCAAGGAATTGATTTAAAAGCCATTGATTTAAACCAAGCAGCACAAATTATTTATTTTTGCCAAGCAAATAATTTAAATCCACTAAACAAAGAAGTTTATTTAATTCAAATGGGTAATCGTTTAGCACCAATTGTTGGTATTCATACTATGACAGAACGTGCTTATAGAACTGAACGATTAGTTGGTATTGTACAAAGTTATAACGATGTTAACAAAAGTGCTAAGACAATACTAACAATCAGATCGCCAGGTTTAAAAGGTCTTGGAACTGTTGAAGCTGAAGTATTTTTAAGCGAATACAGCACGAATAAAAACTTGTGATTAACAAAACCTATTACCATGTTAAAAAAGGTGTCTTTGGCCCACGCATTGCGTTTAAGTGGCTTATTAGCGTTTAAAGGTGATACGCCTTATATTTATGAAGAAATGCAACAAGGCGAAGCAGTGCCAAATAAAAAAATGTTTACACCACCAGTTGCTGAAGTAATTGAACCAGCAGTTGAAAATATAAAGAAAGTAGATTTTAATGAGTTCTAATAACTTTGATAATAATATGCCACGTATTGAATTTAAAAAAATGCCACTAACTTTTATTAGATTAAATACGAAAAAAAGTAATAACGCACCCTTTGTTTCAGGTAGTTTTTGATTAGCAGATAAAGTAAATGCGAACGTTTATTTTAGTGAATATTTAATGGAACGTATTGTTCCATTTGAAAATAACAAAACTAATATCGTTATCTTAGAAAATGTTTCATGTTATATAAATTTTAACTGAGAAGAAAAACGAATTATTATGCGTGTTGTTTCATTTGATAATATTTTTTACAAGCATCAATTAAGCGAACAACAAACTATTGATTTTGTGAGTGCTGAAAAAGAATATAACTATCAAACACAAACAGTTAATTCTTATAGTAATAGTGATGATGAAATTGAAATTATTAACTGATTAGAAAGTGATGAACAAAAAGCATATTTTGATAGTCAGTTAATGTTTATTGATTATAAAAACCAAGGCTTTTTTAAAAATAAAACAATGCCAGATAAACTAAAAAATAACGCTAATGCTTTAGAACTTTATAAACAAATTATTAAATTAGATTTAGAAGCATTTAGTGGTTTATACAACGGCTTAAAACCATTTGAAGCAGCAAATAAATTAATTGAAAAAGGCTATATAACACTTAACGATTTCTTTAAATATGCGATCTAAACAATGACATTTGAGCACACAAGATGCTAATTTAGCAAATAAAAAATATGATTATATTTACTTTAGGGGTGTTAATCAACTTTATTTAAAACGTCTTAAAAAAAGTAGTAATAAGTTTTTTGTTTATAAAAAATGTAAAATCGTACCACGTATGATATCAAAACATTTAAATAACGACCATTTAATTAACGTTAATGATTATGTACCACTAACCAAAGAATTTATTAAAAAAAGCGTTGAAAAAGAAGTTAAACATTATCTAAGGTTTATATCTTATGAAAACAAAACTAAACAAATGCCTGAACTAATTAATTTTTTAGAAAAAACACTTGAAGATAAGTTATTTATTGTCGCAAAAGATTATGACCCTTTATTTTCTGTGTTTTTACGTTATTACATTCAAAGTTTAATAGAAAAATATATTAATGAATTATGAATAAATGAGTGATAGGAATCGATTTATCAACAACAATAACAGGAGTTGCTATTTTAAGAAATGAGCAGATAATTAAAACCTTTGCTGTTGCTTTTGATAATTTTAACGAAAAGAATTTATATAACAACGTTATAAGACTTATTAAAGAAATTAATTTAAATGTTTGATTATTAGCTGATGATGATTATTATATTGGTATTGAAGTTGCTAACTTTTCAAATCCAAAACTAACACAGCGCTTTTCAATTTATGCTGGTATGATTATTGCGTTAATGTCGCAAGTTTTAAGAGATTTTAACGCTGAATTTAAAATGTTTAATGCGAATGCTTGACAGTTAAAAATACCACAAATACAATATAACACATTGCGTAAAGATCGTAAATTAATTACTAAAAATTTAATGATTAAAACATTTAATATTAAAAGTAATTTAAACGAAGACGAATACGACGCCTTAGCGATTGCTTATTTTTATGATAGTATTAATTCAACGCTAGAACAAGAAGAGATAACTAAGGCTAAAAAAGTAGTTAAAATGAATAAAGTTAAACAGCAGTTATCAATTAGTAAAAAGATTAATAAACTGCTTGAAAAGAAAAGCAAACTAAAAAAAGCAACTGCGATATCAAAAGTTGATGAACAAATAGAAGAATTAAAGAAACTAAATAAATAATGTTATAATATTTATCTCGTAGGTAGTCATACTATCATTTGCTAAATAGTATAACTAGAATAAAAAAAAGGTGTTAGTTGAATCTAGCACTTTTTTATTTTAATAATTTAAAACAAATTATATATTATGTTATAATATATATACTAGTACACGTTGATATAACGCTTACGTGTTAAAATAAAATAGCGTTATTCTTTCTCTTCTTTTTTACAAAGATTATTAAAATATTATTTTTTACTTAAAAAATAATCTTTCTGATTTATTAAACAATATTGGACAAATATATTTTTTGCTTAAAGTACGCCCAATGGCGTTGTTTAATTAATCTTTCTCACCACTTATTAAATAAACGACTGCTAAAACGTCATGATAGCGTTTTTTAATTATTTATTTGAATTTTTGAATGTTAAATTTCAAAATAAACTAAGCAAGCCTGATAAACTTGCTTTTTTTATTGTCTTTTGGTATAATATTATTGTCCATTATCTGGTATTTATATTAGGTCTTTGGGCTATAATTCTAAATGTATTATAATATTGTTGAAAACAAAAAACACGCTCCGTTAAAGCGTGCTTAATGTGTTAGTTTAGGTTTTATTATCTTATTTTCTTAAACTTATTAGGATTTGGATTATTGTTAAGATTATTACTATTAGGTCTGATAATTCCATAGAATCACCCCCTTTTTTTAAAAGGTTATGGTGTATTCCTAAACTAACAATAATATTATAATATATTTTTTACACTTTGTCAATACTTTTTATATATAAATATATAAAAATGTGGTATAATTTAAGTGGCTATTACTTATTTACGACTGGTAGTAGCAAAATCTTTATTATTTCAGTTCCTTAATGGTTGAAATATAAAAAAGCCACCCTTTAGCAAGGTGGTTTTTATTTTGTCTAATAATCGCTTTTAATACGTTTTAAATATTCGATCTCTTCTTCTAATTTGCGTTGTTTACGTCTTGATAGATAACTATGTCTGATATCATCAATAAACGCCTTTGGGTCTAATATACCATCTTTAA
Source organism: Ureaplasma urealyticum serovar 8 str. ATCC 27618 (assembly GCF_000169535.1). NCBI lineage: Bacteria > Bacillati > Mycoplasmatota > Mycoplasmoidales > Mycoplasmoidaceae > Ureaplasma > Ureaplasma urealyticum. Next base: position 442,780 of record NZ_AAYN02000002.1, on the reverse strand, counting down.
TTAATTTAGCTAGCATTAATCTAAATCTTAGCATTAGCATTAATTCAAATACTTTTAATGGAATTGATAACGCTGTTATTAAATATCCAAGCACTGAGAACACTAAACCAAATAATGCGGTTGGATCTTGTCAGTTGATGTGTTTTAATTTGTCAAACAAACTCTTAATCTTGTCATTGAAATTAAAAAATGGTACAAATACAATAATCATAGCAAACGCAATTACAAATACTAAAATACCAATTCATAATATCAAGCGTTTTTTATTAAAGAAAAATAATTCCTTAGTAATCGCTTTGAACTCTTGTTTTGTCATCTTTTATAATCTCCTGTTCTAATCGCTTAACTTTTTGTTCTTGCTCTTGTATTTTTAATTGCTTTTCTTGTTGTTCTAGTTTTTTTAATTCTTCATCCAATGTTTTGTAATTGTTAGAACTTATAACTGCTTTAATATTTTCAACACTAATATAACGATTACGTATTTGTTCAACTAGTATATCTAAGGCTTCAAACTCTTCTTTATTTAAATCCCCGTATTGGTGCATTTTAGCAACAGTTCGCCATAATGTTTTTAATGTTGGTAAAAGTGTTAACATTGAAATAATCAAATTAATAAATCCAATAGTCATAAAGAACGGGAAATAAAATTTTTGTTCTTTAACAAATAATACAAACACGTTATCATTTGGTAGTCCAGCAATTAAATAAGTTGACAATAGTGCTAATCCTAAAAACAAACCTGAGATAATTGAACTTATTAAATAAATCAGCTGTACTTGTTTTTTAGAAAACTTCCATTCTTTGTTTTTAAACTTATTTTTATTGTTCATCATTTAAAATACTCTCCTTATTTTGCTTGTATAAATCATTTTGAGCCTTTTTTATGCTTCTTTTTTGTTCGTTAATAGCTTTTCATTCACTTTTTAGTTTGTCTTGTTCTATGCGAGTTTTTAGATGTCAGTTTTTACCTTCTGTTGTAAAACGTCAAAAGAACGGCGATATTGCGAAAAAATCAACGCAACCACAAATGATATAAGCAAATAAAACGACTAAAAATAATTGCCATTTTTTCGTACTTCCTAGTTTTGGAAATTTTGATATCATTCAATCTCATAATGTGGCTTTGTCTGTATATTCGCTTTCTTTACCAAAAAATACAAACGACGTTTCACCAATTTTAATAAAAAACGAACAAATTAAAAAAATGGTTCATAATGTGGTTAGAATTCATAGTCATAAAATACGACGATTAATATATTCTTTCATTAAATTATTCTCCTACATAAATTGTTCTAACACTTCATTCATAATTTAATCCAACTTCAAAGTTTGTAGCAAATGTTTTATTTACTATATCTATTAATCACAAATCAACATTAACACCAGATTTTTCAGCATTAACACGAACGACTAAAAATTGAGGTTGATATTGATTTCACAACAGGATTTGTTGCTGTGTTTCTCCACTATCAGATAACATATTATTACGGTCTGTGTTTCTATCAAAAGAAAACGTTAAACTATAATCTTTATCACTTCAATTAACACTACTATTATTAAAATTTAATGATAGATATCATTTAAAAATTACCTCATTATTTGCCATATTTGGAAACGTACGTTTAATATCAGGTCATGGTATTGTTTTATTATCGCCATATTCTTCATCGCGACCAGTTCATTTAAAATTTTCTGGTAATCGAACACGTCCAGCATAATATCATTGTGAATGAATTTTATAGTTATTGCTACTTTTTTTGTTTTCTAAATTTCTAATCTTAGATTCAATTGTTGTAATAGTTGAACTATTAGCATTATTTACTGTTTGTACGCTATTAATTTTGTCGTTTAAACTTGAATAATTACTTTTAACTGTATTTTCTAAATTAGATAATGTACTTGATGCTGTTGATTGTTGATTTTCTAATTTAATATACTTTTGTTCTAAATTATTTTTAGTTTCTTTTAATGATGTTTGTAATTGTAAAAGATTAGATGTATTTTTAGCAATTGATTTATTCATTCTTGGAATAATACCATCATTTTCAGGTTTATCACTGTTTCAATCTAATCGTTCTAGTTTTACAGTGCCAAAAGGTCAAACTGTATCAGAACCTTCTCTATTACCAGCAGATACGTCATTAATTAAATATTTTATTAAGTTATCATAATTTTCACGAAAACCTAACATTCCTATTAGTGCAGTGTTTTTAAAACTTTCTAAATTAGATGTTAAAGCATCAACATTAGCACTATCACCTTTTTCACCCTTTGGCCCAGTTTCACCTTTTGGACCAATTGGACCTTGTATTCCAGGTTCGCCTTTTTCACCCTTAAATACACCAGCTACTTTATCTTTTTCATAAAGCGATAAAACTGTTTGTTTTACTTCATTCACTTTATTTTCTAAGTTCTTAGTGAATGTATTTTCTTTAGCATCGATTGTTTTTTTAATTTCAGCAACTTTATTATCAACAGCGTTTTGTACACCATCTTTAATTTTGTTTAAATCAATTTGTTGAATATTAATTAATTCTCATACATTTTCGTTAATTTGCTTACTTGGATCTACGATATTATGCGTACTTACACCATTGTTAACTAGTGCCTTATAAACTTTAATTGTGTTAGTTTTTTCATCTAAGTCATAAACTAACTCACCAGCTTTATAGTCATAAATAGCATCCCAGTACATTTTGGAATTAATTTTATTACAATATTCATACAATTCTTGGCGTGTAATTGCATTGTTATTATTTTGTCCATATCATGCTAAATTTTTAACGTCATGAATATCGACATAATTAGCAATAGCATTATCATAAACTTTATTGCTTTTATCTGTTGTTAAATCATTTGGTAGTGTACAATCATTTAAAATAAAGCCATTTAATGTTGCTAAATTACCAGATGCGTTAATGCTACTTACGTTATTAATATTGTGATGGTTTAAATCAAAATTATTATTAACAACAGGGTTATTTTTAGATATATAATGGTCTCTTAATTCTTCATGAACATTATTAATCGCATTAATTTTTAATTCATCATAATTAACATAAATACCATCATCGTTAAAGTTAGCGAACTTTGATTTTTTATATAATCCACAAACGCGTAATTTATTAATGATATCTAATCGCTTTTTTTCAAAATCAGCATTTTCTGATTTAAAAGACAATGATAAGCCATCGCCAATACCAGATGAATAATCCTTATCTATAAAATGACCTTGTAATCATAAATAATTTGTTAATGTTGCAATTGCTTCTTTAAATTTAGTTTTTTGATAATCTGTTGTTTGTGCATCATCAAATCAGCCATAAATAAAACCTGCTTGACCATTTGCTGCTATACAATCATCAATCATTGATTGAGCACGCAAAATAAACGTAGTTAACGCTTGTTTTTTACGTTCTAATTGTAATTGATTATCTTCTAAATTTTCGTTTCTTACAATTAGTGGAAACAAGCTTAAATATTCTTGTACACTTAATAATAATTTATTATTCATTATTTAACTCCTTCAAAAAATTTACGAGATGCTCCAAATCAATAAATGCTTTCTTTTTGTAAATGAACTAAGTTTTTACGATTAGCATGATAGAATACATTTCAAAACGTTGTACCAGTTGGTGCAAATTTCAGCATTGTAGCAATGCGTTTTGGAATATTACGTCATGTATAACGTGCTAGTGGATTACGTTTGGATGGTTTCATTAATTTAAGTGTTAAATAACCAATCTTACCAACGCCATCACTTGCGTATCATGTGCCATAATCTATCCAATGTTTATTAAAATCAATGTCAACATTATCAACATCTTTAAACTGATTTTCTTTACGCACTTTTTCAAAATTCTTTTTTTCAGTTTTAGATGCGTTATCTAATGTATCTGTTAAATGTTTGATAATGCTATCTTTTTGTTTTGTCGTGTATTTACTAGTTTGTTTAGCAATATCTTTAATCGCTTCATTAATAGCATCTTTTAGTTTTTTAGCTAAATCTTTGTTATCTTGAATAATTTTTAATTCTTTTGAGTTAAAAATCTTTTCTAAACTTGAATTATCAAAAAACTTTTTTAATATGTCATCTGGTTTTAAATTAAAGTCATGAAAAACAGTTTTACCTTTTTTCATAAAAGCACCAGTTTTATTTTTAAACATTTTAAAAAAATCAAATTTAAACATCTTTAACATACGTGAAAATAAGTTAATCAAAGTAGATATTAAACTCTTAATTTTAGATAACAACAAGCGACCAACAAAGCGTAGTATTAGAATTAGTATACCCATAGTATTAGTTAACAAAAAAAGGGCATTATTTGCCCTTTCTCCTTTCTTTGTAAAATTACTTGTAAGTACTTAAACCCCTTCAATTTGCTTTATTTACTTCAGTGATTTTAGAATCTTCACTGATTGGTGTTTTAAATTCAGCATATAGTGAGGGAAATTGTGAATAAAGATTTGAGCGTGCTTTATTGATTTCATCTTTTGTTGGTTTATCATTTAAAATCACAAAATTTAAATGTGCAAATTGTGGAAAGACCGCACTGTTCATACTTCATGAGTTATGAATTAACTGGTGTGATTTGCTTGTTGGACTTTGAAATGTTGTTAACATTAATTCTTGTTTTAAACAAATTGTAGTCTCAGGCATTGTAATAATACCGCTTAGTTTGCTAAACTTGTAATCACGAATTAAATTACTTGTGTATTTTTGATCTGTTGATTTTAAATAATCTTCGCCTAAATATGCAGATGAGTATATTGGCATTCCTAAATAATCACCCATATATTGTGAACTACTTCCTAAACCCTTAGTGCTATAGTCGCTGTATGCTTGACCATCACGAATTTTATAAGTTTTAGCAGTTAATACAACTAATGCTGCATCATCTGATAAAACGAATCGTAATTTATTTGGATCTGCTCCTAAATTAAATTTAGTACGACTTTTTGTTACTTGTTTTGCTTTACGATATATTTTTTCAACAATTTTTAATCGTTCATCATCTGTTAATGATTCAACACGATCAGGACTAAGTTCTGGAATAATAATATAATTACCAGTTGCTAAACAAGATTGATAAATCGCATCAATGTTAATTAAATTAATTTGATCTTGTTTAACGACTTCTAAATTTGCTAATGTCTTAGCTAAAAAATCGTTTCATTGAGCACCTGTTTTTTTATCAAATACACTAATGCTTACTTCTTTTTGATAATCATTACTTAAATGTAATGTTAATCTATCAATTGCTGGTACTTGCTTTTGTGTAAAGTCATCACGGTACTCTTCAACTTGTCCGATTACGCCAACTTCATAAATAGCAGTTCGCATATCATCCATAATTTTAGTTGGTGTCATTGTTGCACTTCCTAGAAATTCAGCGTTAAATTGATTTTCTAGCATATATTTTTCAAATCCACCTGCAACAACACGTTCATTATTAGCGTTAACAACATCTAAATATTGAGTGATTGTATATTTAGCATTTGGATCTGGTCTTTTTCAAGTGTTTTGGTTATCAGCCATTTTTTCAATTCTCCATTAGTTAAAAAATTTTAAAAAGTGGCTATTAGCATCTTCTACGACTGGTTTTTCTTGATGAATATTAACAAACTGTTGATTTTGTTCAAGCGTTGCGATTTTATTTAATAACTCTTGTTCTCGTTGCTTAAACGTATTTTCTAAGTCTTTGATTTCTTTTAACTTAGCTTCAACTAATTTATTAGCATTATCTAATTGTTCATTTGTTTTTAGATAATTTTCAAATTGTTTTTGAATACGTTTGTCAATTTCATCATATAAAGCATTTTCTTTATTTTCTTCAGTTTCTTGTGGTTGAACTTGATTTTTTTCAAGTTCATTATCCATATTTACATACCTACTTTCTTAGATTGTTTTATTTTTTGTTTCACAATATACGCAACTTTTGAGATTATGAAATAATCAATTAGCATAGTTCCTACAAATCCTAAACCAAACGCTACACCGATAATGGCTCGTGAAAAGATTTGAGTTGTATAAAATACTCCATTAACTGTTGGGTCTTTTATTAAATTATAAGAATATAGACGAATTATTTTTTCTAAATTACTAGTTAATAATTCTCATTTACCTTTATCATCTGTATAAATTCACTTAACATTATCAAAGCAAATAGCAAAAAATGAAATTGCTAATATAGCAGTTAGAATTCATAATCACTTAATACGTTCATTGTGAAATTTAATTATTTTGTTCATACTATATATTTTACTCCACTAATTCAATTGTTTTTAATTTAATGGTTTTTGATTTAATACAGTTATTTGTCTCTAATTCTTTAATAGCATCGCTTAAATCAAATGGTGCAGTTTTAAATAAACGTCGTTCATTATTACCACCTTTAAATTCATCTATAACTCCACTTTCGCTTTGTATTTGTTTTTCATTGCCCCTATCATCAATATAAATATTTGCGTTATTAGCATCGCTTAAATCAAATGGTTTTTCAATTTTATAAGTTGGTAAATAATTTGAAACTAAACGATAATTAACACGATTAGTTGGCTCGATACTATAAACAATATCTTTTGTTGTACTTTCATAATCTTTTAATTCAATTTTAAATGTGTTTTCATTGATTTTAGTTAAGATAATATATTTGTTTTCATTTGGTTTAACACTAACAGATATATTCTCTTTATTATCAACAACAGAATTAACACTAAATTCTTGATTAATAGCTACAAGATTAAATTCTAATTTATCATCAACTTCACCTAAATTAATACGTATTGAACTATTATTTGGTTTTGAAATTAGTAAATCATAAACATCAGTTTTAATACTAAATGTACTAATCGTTGATTTTTTATTTGGTGTGTTTAAATCTACTGCATAATTACCACCATATTTTAATTTATTATATTTTGTTAGTTCAAAACCAACAAAATTATTAGCTGATTGAAAACTATTATCAACGTTAAACTGATTTGTTCAACCTTTTGAAATAAAATTATCTTCAATCTCAAAAGTTAGTTTTAAATTCCGTTTTGTTTTATTAACTGAACCTAAATTTAACCATTCACGATAATTAAAATCTCATTTAAACACAAAACTATAAGCAATAACTTTATTAGCAACAATTACATCACTTAAATTACTTCCACCAAATAAATAATTTAGTTTATTAGTATATGAACCATAGCCAAATAGATTTGCTAATTTAGAGCTGTCTGGTTCATAAAAATAAAAGCGTGGTTTTCTATATTGCGTAGCACTTAATAATGAATTATCGCCCACTTTATATAATGTCTCATTAATTGTTTGTAAACTTGCATTAACTCCATCATCACTATTTGTTTTAGTATTTTTTAAAAAATCAGTTTCAACTGGTGGCTTTGGATAACTTAGTTTAGTTCCAACTGAATTAATCTCATCAAGCGTTGAAAAATTAATATAGTTGCTTCATTGACTCATATCATCAGTATATTTTCCATTGCTTTCAAAAATCGCTTCATACACATTTTTAAATTCATCTTTTAAACGTGCATCTGGTGAATAAAAGCCACTAAAAGCTGTTAGTTTAATATCACACTTACCCAAGCCTTTAATATCAATCGTATCAATTACATAAGGATATTTAACACGATTAACATCTTCACGTTTACCAGACGCTATATTAATAACAGCTGGTTCATAACTAAGCGGTGTGTTTGGTGGTAATGCTTCACAGAAACTATCTCAATATAAAGGTTTTTTATCTTTTCTTATATACGTACCATCACGATATGTTGTTTGTCCAATTAGTTCAGTATCAAATACTTTTAGCTCATCATCTACAAATTTAGCAAATCTATCAGTTATATCAAAATGATAACAACAAGCAATGGCTGGTATGCCAAGTGGACTAAATGTTTTAGCTGGTTTGTTAGTGAAAATATCTAAATTAATTAAATCCGCTTTTAGTTTGTTTGATACTTCTAATTCAAGTGGTAAACATGGTGCAATAAAATTAAAACCACGTGTATTTAATCAAATGTTTGACATGTTATAACCTGTTGCGTCTTCAACTTTGGTTCAACCAGGATATAAAATATCTACAATACCACGTCTAATTTTACCTAAACTAAGTGGTGTATTATCTATTAATTCGCCAAGATTTTGACGTATTGTTTCCTTGTATGAATATGGTAAATACTTAATCAAATCATACATAAACGCATTGTGATTTAAAAACGTATGCAAATTAGTACCAGGTGGCATTGTAATATTATTTAATCCAATTTTAGTTGCTTCTTTTATTTGTTCAGCTTTGGTTTTAGCAAATCCCATATTAAAAGATCATAAACCTAAATTATTTAAATTAAGTGCTTGTGAAACAACACGTCCAACACTTTCAAACGCTGTACCCACAACTTCACCAGCAACTTGACCAGTTACAACAGCATCAGCTAATGGATTATTTTGTTCTGCATTTTCAGTTAATGATCCGCCCTTTTGTGCTCCTGTTCCACCTAATTTAAAGTTAAAAAAGCTCGCATGTATTTTAAAACCTTCATCTCATAATTTAAATGGATAACGATTGTCTTCATAACTTAGTGCGTTATTGCTTGCGTCTCATTTATGATTTAATAATAATCCACCATTTAATTTAATATTAGCGTTATGGTCAAATGTAAAATCTTTTTGTTTTTCATACTGGTCTTTATAAATCTTTTCAATTTCAAAAAACGCATTGTATAAATATACATAATTACTTGTTGGTGCTGATACATTAAAGAATTTAGATGCGACTGGTATTTTAGCTTTATATAGTAATAATCGCTTATTAGCACTTAACTCTCGTGTGTCATTATTATAAGTTCGTCCTGTTATTAACATACTATTTAGTGCATATGGACCATTAGTTAATAATTGAATACTTTTAACTCCTAACGGTTTTTCTTTACGTTCATCATATGTTAATTTACCATTTTGAATTACTGGTCATAAATAACCATCTCCAGGTTGGCATGGTTGAATTGTTGCTAAAATGTCATTACCAGATGATGTTAGTAAATCGTTAACGTTTGTTAGTGTAATTTGTGCTCCTTCATAACGTTTTGATGTTGTTGAATAAAAAGGAATGACTTCATTAACCATTAATCATTGATTAGCTTGTGCATGTTCATCTGGAATAATAAATAAATACTCTTTTAGCATATCAGTCGTTCATTGTTTAAACTTTGCTTTATGACTAACTAAATTACCTTGTTCATTTTGGTATATTTCATCTTCATAAACACTTGGATATTTAACAATTAAAGTAACTGTTGTAATTGTTTTAATAACTGTATGTTCTTTATCATTAAAAACAATTGTAGATACATTATTTGCTTGGGAATAATTTTGTACTCATGCTTGAAAATAATAAGGTTTAAAGTTGTTTTTTAGCGTTGTATTACTTGGATCAATACGTGCGTAATCTTTACTAATGTAATTTAAACTACCTTTAAAGTTATACGTAAATGATTTATCTCAATACGCAATAATTGGCTCATTACTTGCTTTAATATTTCAAACAGTGCTAAAATCTTTGTCATTTACTAATAATGATTGTTCACCAGTGTTTGTAATTTTAATAAAACCTTTTAGTATTCTAAATGGGCATAAATGAATTGGTTTTTGGTTTGGTTCAATTAAACTATCAATGCTGTCTTCAATATTTTTTTGACTATAACCTTCAAGTTCATCTAAATAAATATTACTCATTTTCAAACTCTCCATTTTCTAGTTTTTGTTTATGTTCTAATTCTTTTACTAGTTCATCTTGTTCGGTAGGTGTAAGTTCTGGATATAATTTTTGTACAGCTAAATTAAGTGGCATTAAATTAGCACCATATAAGCTGATCACTTTTTCCATATTATCGTTGTAATCTTTAATTAAATTACTAATAATTTTAAATTCAACATATTGATCAAACTCTTGACGTATTAGTTTATTAACTTGTTTTTGTTCAATTGAGCTTAAACGCTTGTTACCATAACGTTTTGTTTTAAATCATGCAATCGCAATATTTTTAAAAAAATCTATTCAATCATTGGTGTATAGTTCTACTTTCATTTTTGTCGTTTCAAAAGTTGCTTTATTTAAATTAGTTGCTGTTTCGCTATTTTGATAGCTTAAACTATCGCCCATATTTCATACATAACCACAACCTTTAAAGATTAAATTTAATTTTTCAGTAATGGCTTGTAAGTGAATACTTTCGTTAAAAGTAGATTGCATAATTTCAAATGCGTTTTTATCTGGTGTGTTTGTGTTTAATATCAGATCTGAACTCATGTACTGTATTTCATCAATTCATTGATTACGATAAGTTTGTGCGTCATTGTGATTAATAATTGATCCAACGATTCGTGTTTTGTTTAATTCACGTTCTTTTTTAATAAAGTTTAATAAAGCATTAGTATCATTGATTAAATCATTAACTGGATATCAATCTGGTAATTTCTCATTAATTTTATTTTCAAAGTCAATAAATGAACGATTTAAAAACTCTTTTGTGCACAATACGCCGTAGTTGTGTACGACGTTTTTGTTTTTAAAAATATCTTTAAAATACATTGGTGTAGAAACTTCAAATTCATTAAAAATAATTTTATATACACCAGTTGAGTTATAGATTAATCGTTTAATTTCGTATGGTGTGTGTAGTTCTTTTAAACTTAAATATTCACTATCTTTCATTAACGCAATTTTACGATAAATAGTACTGCTATACTCTTGTTGTTGATTAATCCTAATGGATTTGTTCATAGCGTTATTAATATCTGCATTAAAAATTAAAATATCATTGTTATATATTTCAAAACCAACATAGTTAATACCATACAATGATTTAATACGACAATCACCTTTAATTAGTTTTAGTATTTCGTTGTTTTCATTAATATTATCAATAAATTCCATCCACTCCAAAGGTACATTATCTTTTGTTTTTAAGATAACATCATTAACAGTACTTTCTTGTGCAGTTCGTGCAATCATTTCTTTAATGTCAATGTTAATATCAAAATTAGATGGATTTCATTTACTTTTAATAATTGTATTAGTTTTAAGTGCCATATCTTATAGCTCCTTTTTCATTAATTGCAGGTGCTTGTGCATAAAAATATAAATGAAACGCACACATTAAATACTCCAACGCATTAATCGTATGCGTATGCTCATGACTACGCTCTTTTTTAGTATCTTCTTTAATGGTTTTTGGTAAAACAACGTAGCAATTTTTTAAGTCCTTATATAGTTTTGGACACGCATTTTTACTAAATCGCAATTTACCACTTGCAAGCATGTAATTAACTAAAACAACACGGTCTCAAATAGCGTGTTTAATAGCAGGTGCAAAAACAAGTTCAGAACCATACATATTATATTGAAACGCAATGCGTTTAAATGTAGCGTTAAATGTTTCATAAAAATAACGCAAATGAGCATTATCAATATAAATTACAATCTTAACGTTTACTTCTTGTTGTTTTTTAATAAACCAACGCACAACTAACTCAATTTGTTGCTCGCTTGTTAGTGGATTAACATTGTTGTTATAAACCATTTCATCTAAAATCTCAATTCCATTTTCTTTTGAAATTGAACCAAATAAGCACGCAGTATCTGATGATGAACTACTTGTTCCATCTCCCCAGTCCATACCACCAAAAAACTGCATTGCATAATTATCATATTCGCCATATGGTTCATGCATTACGCTTAAACTTCGTGCATAAATAGCACCTTCAACACTCCCACTTAATCCCAAACTAATTACACGATATTTAGAATAATCAATATCTTTTCATCATTCAAACTGCTCAATTTCTTGTTGTGATGTAAATTTATTCGCACGATATGTACTTCTTAAAAATAATTTTTTATCTACAACGCTATATTCATAATATGGCTTTTGTTGGATTGAGAATTCGTTTTCTGCTAAATGATTATTAAAGTTTTCAATATATCAGTGTTCACTTGTTCAAGGATTAGATGCAAAAATAGATACGACCTGCGTATCTTTGGTACCTCTAAGTGATTGCTGTGAGTTTTTAACTAAATTAAAATCTAATTGTGACGCTTCTTCAAAAAACGCAAAAACATAACGTGCTTGCGTTCACAAACGAAACCCAACCTTAGCACCTTTGTTAATGTTATTACGTGTCTCATTTAACGCTTCAAACATTACAGTTCAACCATTAATAATAACAGTACGTTCTGAATGGTTAATCTTAGCAAATTTTAATAATTGCTTTTGCTCTAAAAAATTTAAATAGTCGCTAAAAATTTTTTTCGCATCAGATATATTCTGACGAAAAACATATATTGCGTTTTGCTGTTTAATCGCAACAAGTGATGATAAAAAATCTAATGTCGCAAAAGTCTTACCACTACTTCGTCCACCTAATAAATTAATTTCATTAAATGGTATTGGCAACTTTTTGGCTACAAACTCAACTAAATCACTATAGAAACCAAAACATTCTATAAAATCTAGTTTTATTCTCATAACGATATCAAAAAGCATTAAACTAAAAACGATTAGTCTAACCTTTTATTAAAATAAAGTTTTAATTATTTCGTTGTTTAAGTAGCTTTCATAATAACCACTTACCACGTAAAAACTTTTAAAAATATAATGTGGCCTACTTTTGGTTATGTCTCGTGCTTTTTATCACCAAAGAGATAAGACTAATAAATAATTTTCACACTCAGATACTTGACAAACGTGCTCTTAAAGCTAACTTTGTAGCTATTATCATACGACTTATTTTTGTAAGCGGCAATATTCAGGTGCTTTAAAAGGATATCTAAATATATCTAAAAAACGTTGCTCTTTGTTCGTTTTTTCTAGTCATAAATATTATAACACATTTATAAGTTTTTTAATGGTTAATTTGTTATTATCATCAACTTTTTCAAACGTTATTGTTGTATCTTCAATATCTGTACTTTTTTGCTCATTTGCTAACTCAAAATCTAGACGTTTAAAATATTCTTGCGTTCTAAATTTACGCAATCCTTGGTTATTTAGCTCTTTATCGTATGAAGCGTTTCTACCCAACAACTCATTTAAAGCCATTCTAAGGCCATAATTGGCTTTGGTAATGTATTCATACCTTTTTTTGTTAAACTCGTCTCTTTGCGTACTTAAATTAACTCACACGCCCCAATTTATGTCTAAGAATTCAAGCAAAGCACTCAAATTACATAAATCTAGGTTTTTAGTAGTCATAACCAAAGTGTAAAAGTCATTGATTTTTAACTGCAGTTCTTGTAATTGTTTTAGTTCGTTTCTTTTCATCATACAAAAATTATAACCACATCGCACATAAAATTTAAATTAGATCATCGTTTAGTTTATCAATCAATAGTACAATCTAAAACGTTATCGTAAGGAAGTAGCGTAATATACGCATATTGAGGATTATCGCAAAAGCGATAATACGAAATAGAAGTATATGAAGATACTTTCTTATGATAACTAATATCATTTTTTTAAGAGACTTTAAGAGAATATATACGATATCGTAGTCTCTTAAAAAAATATAATAAATATAAATAAGATGAAAAATAATAAATATGATGTATAAGAAGTATATATATGAATGTTAATGAATATATATACGATTATATATTATATTTTTGTTTTTTATTTTGTTTATATTTTAATTTATTACGCGTGAGATAAATTGACAAAAATAAATTGACAACAATAAAAAAATGTTGTTATAATATTCTTGTCGTTTCCAAATTGCTAGAAACCAAACAACATAAGCCAAGGTTCAATAATCACGATTACTTGCCATTTATTGATCTTATTGTTAATCAAAAAGATTTAGATAATCAAAAACTTGATCAAATTAATTCAATTCCAACAATTTCCAATATTATTATTAGCAATATTGCAATTAAAAATGAACAAGGTTCAAATTTCCAAAAAAGATTAACTAATCATGCAATTGTTTTCGATCCTTCTGTACTTAAAAACCAAATTGAATGTTGGATCAAAAATATAAGTTTTAATTATATTACGCATTTGCCTAATTCAGAAAAAAGTATTGACATTAACTTATTTACTACTAAAATCAAAAATTTTAATCAAAACGTAAGATTAAAAATATTGTGTTATGATGACAATGGTAATCATATTTTTGAAGATTTTAATTTTGGTAAAATTACTAAAAAAACAAAAAACGAAATTTATATTACGTTTAAATTTACAAAAGAATTATTAAGAGAAAGAAAATATTACATTTCTGAAATTGAATTTGTGGATGAAAAAATTAAATTTAAAACTTATAACGATTCAATAACTGATCCCAATATTAAAGGTAACTATAGTTTTTATATAAATAATTATAAAAGTGATAGTAATATTGAAATTTATACTAAAATAATATTATAATATATTTTTACACTTTGTCAATACTTTTTATATATAAATATATAAAAATTATGTATAATTTAAGTGGAAGCGTCTACTAAAATAGTATTAATTGTATAAGGTACAAAATAAATATTATTTATGTTAATATGTTATAATATTATTGTCCCATTGGACGCAGATATACTATAATAAAAAACCACTAACCCGTAGTTAGCGAGTTAGTGGTTAGTTTAGTTAGAGTATTAAGTTAATTTTTAACTATTGTGATTAGGATTTCAATTAAGGCAATTAGTAAGGCGATTAATTTGTCATTGTTCATAAGGTTTACTTTCATTCCCTTTCAAATTAAAGGGAATTACCAAGTTAATACTAATATTAGTTGAAATATAAAAAATAAAAATCACCATTCGCTAAGGTGATTTTTATTTTGTTCATGATCGTTTTTTAATGAACTTTAAATATTCGTTCTCTTCTTCGAATTGTTTCCGAAGCTTTATGTTTATATAATCTTTTATAAATTATCTAAAATCTAAATGGATTGTGATTATTTGCTTTTAGATAATATATTAAAGTAGACTCGTTAATATTTAAATTATCATCAAAATTAATTTGGTGTTTTTTTAACAATTCTTCAAAATCATTTAAAATTTTTACTTTATTTTATTCCAAATTTACAATTTGAGCATTAATTTCTTTTAAACATTTTTGAATTTGTTCTAAATTAACATCTTTTTGTTGTTTTAAAATATTTAATAAAGTTTGCAGATATAAGTATTGACTCAATTTAAATGCATTATTAAAATAAGCTTGTTCAAAGTATTAGGATTTTGTTTGTTAAATATTTTTGCTAAATTAAAATCAAATCAATTATGTACATCATTATTTTTTCATAATAAGTGCATAATTAAATTAGTGTTAACATCTTTTATATTTTTAAAATAACGATATGAGTAAATAAGCTGTGGCTGTAAAAAGAATAAGGGATATTTAATGCTTTTTAATTCGTTAGCATCAAATATTGATTGAATAAGCTTTGAATTTTGCGAATTATTTTTTCAAGTATTAATATTTTGATTTAGTAATGATTGAGCATTGTTTAAAATAGTTGTATTTTGTAAATTTAGCTTATCTAAATATTCATTAATAATTTCATAATCTTCTTTTCAAAATAATTTTTCATTATTAGAAATTTTAGAGTCCTTATTTAAACTTTTAGTAATTGATAAAATTAATAAATTTTTAAATCATCAAAACTAGTTTTTTGATTTAAATCAGTTATTAAATAATTAGGAATTAGATTAGAATTTTCAAAAGCAATACCTGGTAGTTTAGCATGAATATCAAATTTTCAATCATTATAAGTATCATATACTAAACCTTTTTTTAGCATCATTATAATCAAAAACAAACTTTTTATATTGTTTATAAAATACATCAAATGGTTGTGCTATTAATTGTTCATAAGCTTTTTTTGAAACTAAATCATTCGTATCACAATGATAGTATTTTTTAAATAATTCAAAACCTAGTTGTGTATATAATTCATGATCAGTTGTACTAATTAGTTTTTTAGTACTCATTTCATTAGCAAAAATTTTAGGTTTTTGATCAATGATATAAGTAGCATTAGCAAACATATAATAATCAATTAATTTTTTAAAATATGGTTTACCATAACTTTGTTTAACAAATTCAAAATCAACTAAATTTGTTATATGTTGGTCAATATATTTCAATAGTTTTTCAACAAAATCTCATTGATAAGTGTTTTTGGTTTCATCTCAATGTTGTTTAGCATACTCAAAAGCTATAATTTTCTTCTTTGGTGCATAATAAACAATCAATGGAATATAATAAGGCTAAGAGCTGAAGCTGCTATTAAAATTGAAATAATTATTTTGGTACGTTTTTTCATATGATAATTAATTTTCTTTTTTAAATAACTTTATTATAAATAAAAAATCAATATTAGTGTGTTTTTACATAATAAAACAAAAACATTAAATCTTGTTTTTCATAAATTTAGTAACAATTTATTTTTAAGATTTAATGTTTTTAGTATTAAATAACAAAATTAATAATTTTATTAACAACAACGATCTGTTTTTTAATTGGTTGATCCCCAATTGCTTGTTTAACTTGTTCGCAAGCTAATGCTAAATTAATTAATTGTTCAGCATTTGTATCTCTTAAAACATTGATTGTGTGCTTTAATTTACCATTAATTTGAATTGGAATTGTAACATTTTGAGCAATAATTTTTTGTTCATCATAAATAGGCATTTTTTGTAAACAAACAGATTCAGAGTGGTTTAAACTATATAATTCTTCTGCTAAATGTGGAGCAAAGCATGAAAGTAAAATTAAAAAATTATCTAGTAACTTATAATTAATGACTTTATTTTTATATAAAACATTAACAAAAACCATCATTTCACTAATAGCAATATTAAATGCCTGTTCATTAATTGCTTTTGTGTAATTTTTAATTAAAGTGTGATATGCAATAATTATTTCTTCATTTAGCTTATTAACATCTTCAACAACTTCTAGTTCACTTAAATTATGGTATAAACGATAAACACGATCTAATCATTTTCGCATCGCATCTAATCCATCTGGACTTCATGGTAGTGAAGCTGTTAATGGTCCCATAAACATTTCATAAATTCTTAATGTATCTGACCCATGCGAAGCAATAATATCATCAGGATTAATAACATTTCCTTTTGATTTAGACATTTTTTCATTATTTTCGCCTAAAATCATTCCTTGATTAATTACTTTATAAAATGGTTCTTTTGTTGGTACTACACCAATATCATATAAGAAACGATGTCAAAAACGAGCATATAGTAAATGTAAAACAGCATGTTCTTGCCCACCAATATAAACATCAACTGGCAATCATTTAGCAAAACGTTTTTTAGCTTCTTCACTATTTAATGGCGTGTATGAACCATCTTCATTTTTTAAAATATAAGCTAAAAAATATCATGATGAGCCTGCTCATTGTGGCATTGTATTTGTTTCACGGCGATATTTTTTACCATCAATTTCTACATATAATCACTCTTGAGCATTAGCAAGAGGAGATTCACCAGTTTTAGAAGGTTTGAATTCATCTAAATTTGGTAATAAAACAGGCAAATCTTCGATGATTTTAATTTGATTATTTTCATCAAATAAAACTGGGAATGGTTCGCCTCAATAACGTTGACGACTAAAAATTCAATTACGTAATTTATAGTTTACAACTTTTTTTGCTAAATGATTTTTAACTAAGTAATCATTTAAAATATTTTGGGATTGTTCAATATTTAAACCATTAATCATTGGTGAGTTAATATGTAAACCATCACCTGTATATGGTAATGATTGTTTTGTATCAATTACACTTTTAATTGGTAAATCATATTTTTTAGCAAAAGCATAATCACGTTCATCATGAGCTGGTACACCCATAACAGCCCCTGTTGCAAAATTCATTAAAACATAATCACTTACTCAAATTGGAATGATTTCTTGATTGATTGGATTAATGGCATATGTTCCACTAAAAACACCAGTTTTATTAGTATCAGCAATTCGATCTAAATCGCTTATTTTTTTTGTTTGATCGACATATGCTTGAACAACACTAGCTTGTTGCTCACTAACAATTGATTTAAGAATTGGATGTTCTGGTGCAACTACTAAATATTGTGCTCCATAAATTGTATCAATTCGTGTGGTAAACACATCAAGTGCTAAATGTGAATCTTTAATCTTGAATTGCACATTAGTACCAATTGATTTACCAATTCAATTGCGTTGTAATGATTTTAATGATTCACTAAATTCAACTTCATTCAAACCGTCTAATAACTTATCTGCATAATCAACAATTTTTAAAACTCATTGCTTCATTGGTTTACGAACAACAGGATGACCACCCCGTTCACTCACACGCTCGTTTTTATCATTTAAAACGACTTCTTCATTACTTAAAACAGTCCCTAAATTTTCACATCAATTAACATCAATATCTTGAATTTCAGCTAAATTATGTTTATATAATTGCACAAAAATCCATTGCGTTCATTGATAGAATTGGGGATCGGTTGTATCAACTTCTTTATCATAGTCAAAATCAAAACCGATCATTTGTAATTGTTTGCGAAAAATTTTAATATTTTGTTGCGTAAAAGTATGAGGGTGATTATTTGTTTCTAAAGCATATTGTTCTGCTGGTAAACCAAAAGCATCTCAACCAATTGGGTGTAAAACATCATAACCATTCAAACGTTTAAAACGACTAATTACATCAGTTGCTGTATAACCCTTGGGATGACCAACATGTAATCCTTTTCCACTAGGATATGGAAACATATCTAATACATAAAATTTCTTAGGATTGTTAGGATTATCAACAAATTTAAAAGTCTTATTATCTAGTCAATATTTTTGTCATTTTTTTTCAATTTTATTGTGATTATACATAAGGTTTACCTTTCTTTAATTAAAATGATTTTTACTTAAATAACTTTCCAAAATAACAACAGCACTCATTTTATCTTTAACTTTTTTAATTTTAGCTGCTTTAACACAACTATTTTTTAAACGTTGTGTTGCAATTTTAGTACTAAAACGTTCATCCTCATAAACAATTTTAATTTTTTCATGATTTAAAAAGTGTTGTTTTAATAATGTATAAAATGATTCAATTAAATATGTTCGTTTGTTTTTTGATCCATCATAAACATTAGTTGGATAACCTAAAACGATTGTGTCAATTTCATGATGATAATTAATCATGATTTCATCAATTTTAGCTAAAACAGCTATAAAATCATTTTCTTCATAGATAAAATTATCAAGTCCACTAGCAATTATTCCTAATAAATCACTAATCGCAAAACCACATGATTTTGTTCCTAAATCAAGTGCTAATTTACGCATTAATAACTCATTTATCTATAGCAGTTAATAACTCATCTAATTTTTCTTGTTCACTTGTTCCACCTTGAACAAAATATGGTTTACCCCCACCTTTACCATTAGAAATAGTATTTAACTCTTTAATATATTTATTTAAATTAATTTGATTTGTAGTAGCAAACTTTTCATTAATTGCTAATAAATATTGAATTTTATTTTCATCTAAATTAAAGCTAATAAATAATGTATTTTGATTTTCATTAATTAATTCATTTAAAGCATTAAAAATATTTTTATTATCAGTGTTTTTAAAAACATGTATACGTTTATTAGTTTGTTGCGCATTAAAAGTATTCTTAATATCAATGATAGCTTGTTTAGCATTTTGTTTATCAAATTCGATTTTAAAATTAATTAATGTTTGTTTTAGTTCAGTAAATTTTTCATTTAATAAATCATAATCATCAATTGATAGATTTTTTCAATTTGCAAAAGCATTGTATAAATCATTTAATTTATGATCATTAATATCTAAATTAGCTTTTAAGTGATTGATTTCATTTAAGTATTCTACATATAAATCGTGAATGTATTTTGCTAAATTATCATGGCCTGTTACCATAGTAATTCTTCAAGAACCAGCTCCTTTAGAAGCACATTCAACAATTTTAATTCGCTCAATTTCTGATGTATGATGTGCATGTGTTCCCCCACATAACTCAATTGAAGGTCCCATTTTAATTACACGTAATTTGCCTTTTAATTTTTTATAAACATCTTCAAAATAAGCAGCAGCACCAACAGCTTTAGCTTCATCTAAATCCATGTGTAATTCTTGTACATCAAAATTACTTTGTACCATTTCATTTAACACATTTTCTAACTTATCTAATTGTGCTTTTGTTGGTTGGGCATGATAAGTAAAGTCAAATGTTACTTTATGAGGATATTTAGCAGCTCCTTCTTGTTTAATATCAGGACTTAAAACTTGTTTTAAGCAATAATGTAATAAGTGTTCAGCTGTATGGTTTGCTGTAATTGATTTACGATCTTGTTCATTAATTTGTAAAATAACATACTCATTCATTGATAAACTAGCATTTTTAACATGATGAACATGTTGACGATTAGGTGCTTTAAAAACATCATCAACAAAAAATTGTTGGTCATTTTTAATAATATAACCTGTATCGTGTTGTTGACCGCCGGATGTTGCATAAAAACATGTGTTATCAAAAACAACATAACCATCTTCATGATCTAAACCATCAACTAATTCGAAATCCTCATTAAATAAAGTAATGATCTTAGCATTTTCTCATTTAAATATTTCATAATGAAAAGTTGAATCGACATCTAATTGCATTAATGATTCGTTTTGTGATTCCATTACTTTCAAATTAGCTTTATTTGCTTTTGAGACTAATTGATGATGTTTAAACATAGCATCAAAAGCTTCTAAATCAACTTTAACATTACGTTGTTCACAAATTTCCTTAATTAATTCGATAGGAAAACCATAAGTATCAACTAGTTTAAAAGTAATGTCTTTATCTAATTCTTGATTATGGATAGAACTTTCAAAAATATTTAAACCTAATTGTAAAGTTTTTTCAAACAATTGTACTTCTTTGTTTAAAATCATCTTAATTTTAGCAAGTGTTTTTTCATCTTTTAAATAAGTATAAAAATCACCCATTGTTGAAGCAATGGCGTTAACAACTGCATCAACTCATAAAAGATTATTAATATTTAAACGACGCACTAAAATCATAGTTCGACGAATCAAACGACGTAAAATATAACCACGTTCTTTATTTGAAGGAATTGCACCATCTGCAATCGCAAAAACAGTTGCACGCATATGATCCGCAATTACTTTATAAGCGAAATTAATTTTATTTTGAGCAACATTGGGATGAAAGTATTCATTCATATCATATTTATATTCTGAAAACTGTTCAACACTTTTTGTAATTTGCATAAAAACATCACTATCAAAGTTTGTTGGTACATCTTGTGAAATACAAGCAATTCTTTCTAAACCAGCTCCTGTATCAATGTTTTTTTGTAATAATTCAGTGTAATTGTTATGACCATCATTATTGAATTGTGAAAAAACAATATTTCAAATTTCTACATAACGATCATTTTCAATATCTTCTAAAATTAGTTTTGAACCAACTTTATTAGGATCAAAATGTTCACCTCGATCATAATGAATTTCTGTACATGGACCACAAGGACCATTACCTACATCTCAAAAATTACGATCACGATTACATTTAATGATTTGTTCTTTAATAATTCCTAATTTAATTCATTCATCATACGTAAACTGATCATCTTCAAAAACAGTTACCCATAGTTTTTTTACGTCAATTTTTAAAACATCAATTAAAAACTCATAAGCTCAATCAATAGCTTCTTTTTTAAAATAATCTCCAATTGAAAAATTCCCTAGCATTTCAAAAAAAGTGTGGTGACGGCTCGTTAGTCCCACATTAAAAATATCGTTTGTACGAATAGCTTTTTGAGAATTAACTAAACGTTTATGTGGTGGTTTAACCTTACCACTAAAATAATCTTTTAAAGTTGAAACACCAGAGTTAATTCATAATAGCGTAGGGTCGTTTTTGGGAATTAATGACTTTGGTTCAATAAATAAATGATCTTTTGACTCAAAAA
Organism: Ureaplasma urealyticum serovar 8 str. ATCC 27618; assembly: GCF_000169535.1. Classification (NCBI taxonomy): domain Bacteria; kingdom Bacillati; phylum Mycoplasmatota; order Mycoplasmoidales; family Mycoplasmoidaceae; genus Ureaplasma; species Ureaplasma urealyticum. The sequence goes on along the minus strand of NZ_AAYN02000002.1, from coordinate 420,754 downwards.
ATTCGATTCACTTTTTTCTAATCTCATTCGTGCTTAATTTCAACATAATAAATATTCTTCCTTACTTTTTTATTATTTAACGCATTACTTTAATAATTGATGGTGCAATTTGTTTTGGTGTTTTTAAATAAACTACATTGTTGTGGTATTTATTAACAACTTCATCACTAATTGGTTGATTAGCATAAAGTGTGGCAATAACTTCATTTGTTTTAACGAAATCATTATTTTTCTTATTTAAATAAATTCCAGCTTGAAAATCTAATTGATCAGTTTTAACTTTACGTCCTGCTTTTAAATCAACAGCAATCATACCTAATTCTTTTGTTGATTTAAAGTCTAAATATCCATCTTGTTTTGCTAGAATTTCTAGTTTGTATTTAGGATTGAAATATGTATTATTTTCAAGACTAATATAATCACCTTTGTATCATCTTACTCAATTCACAAATTTTTGATAAGCCAAGCCATTTTTAATAACATTATCAATCTTAGCTTGAGCATCTTCTTTATTTTTAGCAAATTTTGTATCAATTAAAATATCTAAAGCAAATTGATTAATTAAATCATATAAATCTTGAGGTACTGGTTTACCTAATAAATAGTCCATACTCTCTTTAATTTCAATAGCATTACCAATTGCTTTACCCAAGGGTTTATCCATATTTGTTAAATGTATAATTGTATTACGATTAAATTTCTTTGATAACTTTAACATCTTTGTTGCTAAAGATTCTGCTTGTTCTACATTTTTACAAAATGCTCCTTCACCAACTTTAACATCTAAGAAAATATAATCAGTAATTAAAGCTAGTTTTTTAGCCATAATTGATCCTACCATAAGATCAAAAACATCACTTGTTGCTGTAACATCACGTAATGCATAAATGTATTTATCAGCCAGAACCATATCATCTGATTGACCAGTTAATAATAAACCATTATCTTTTAGTTGATCCATGTATGTTTTTAAATCAAAATCTAAATTTAAATTTAATGATTCTAATTTATCAACTGTACCACCAGTATGTCCTAGTCCACGACCAGACATTTTTCCAACATACAATCCTAAGGCTGATAGTAAAGGAGTTAAAATAATTGAAACTTTATCTCCCACACCACCAGATGAATGTTTGTCAACAACAATTTTATTTTCAACACGTAAATCTAATACTTTGCCAGATTCAACCATTGCTTTAGTTGCGTAGTATTGTTCATTTTCACTATATCCACAAAAATTAACAGCCATTAAAAAAGCTGCCATTTGATAATCTGGAATTGTCTTATTAACAAAACCATCATAAACAAATTTAATTTCTTGTTCACTTAATTCAATATTATTTTTTTTCTTGCTAATAATTTCTACAACATTTAACATAAATTTCACCAATTTAATTTTTAAAAACTTATCTTTAATTTTAGCAAAGAAAAACGCGAAAGTTTTTAAAATAAGTGAGTTTTACTAATCTATATTAATAAATGAGGATTAAGATTTTAGTTATAAATAAAATACTAGTTATTAACTAACGCATCAAAAAATAATATTTATTTAAGACATCTTTTTTTAGAACACATTATAATAGAAGTATGATCTCTAAGAATTAATGCAAAGGAGTCGTTTATGAAAACTACTGCTAATAAAAAAATTAAATTAATTAATATTGAAAAATTAGAATTTGAAATTCTTGAACCAATCAATACTAATGAAATTTTAGTTTTTAAGGATGAAAATTCAACTATTTATGAATCTTTTAATCAAAATTTAGAAAAACAACGTGATGAATTTATTAAAAAAATTCGTGAAGAAGAAGAACAAAATTGGAGAAATGATTTTATAGCTAATGATCGTGATTACAATGAATTAGTTAAACAAAGATATGAGTTTGAAAAACAACGTGATGAATTAAAAGAAAAATTAAAAAATGAAGGCGATAAAGCAATTGCTCATTTTAAAGATAGTGATGAATACAAAAGTTTAATTAAAGCACAAGAAAAAATTAATTCTTTAAATAAGACAATTGAAAGTAATGAACAAAACTACAAAAAAGAAATTGAAAATATAAAATTAAAGTTAAAAAACAAATTTGAGGAAGAAACAGAATCGCTAAAAAATACTATTATTGAACAAAAAAGTAAATTAGATAATGTTGAAAGAATGGCAATTGTTAATTTTAAAGAAAGTGATGAATATCAAAAAATTATTAAAGATAAAAGAGATTTAGATCTTGAAATAGAAAAATTAAAACTATCTATTCAAAATCATGAAAAAGATATGGAAAATGCTAAATTAAAATGAAACTATCAAAAAACTGCTGAAATTAAGGATCTTGAAACTAAAAAAAATAACGAAATTGATAAATTAAAAGAAGGTATTGAACAATTAAAACGTGAAAAATCATCAAATGTCAAACTTGTTGGTGAAGAACTTGAACAATGATTAAAAAATAAATTTGATGAAACTTACTCTTTTTCATGTCCTGATATGGCATTCACTAAAATTAATGAGGTGATTGATGGTAAAAAAGCTGATTTTTTATTAGAATTTTTTGATAAAGAAACATCAAATGATGATAAAAAATTAATCTTTAGTGCAACGATTGAGGCCAAAACAGAATTTTATGACAATCAAAAGGGTACAAAAAATAGTGTACATTATAAAAAATTAAATCAAGATCGCATTAATCAAAAATCTGAATACGCAATTTTAGTAACCGAATTAGAACCTGATGATCATTTTATAATTAAAAAAATTAATGAATATGAAAATATGTTTGCTGTACGTCCTCAATATTTCATTCCATTAGTTGATATGATTCGAAATTTTGCAACTCTTAAAGCAAGAATTAATTCACAAATCATAAAATATGAAGATCGTGCAAAAATTGAAACAAATCTTGAAGAATTAAAAAAAGATATTATTGATAACACTCTACAATACATTAATGATAAAACTAAAAAAATAATCGATGATTCAAAAGCTATTATTAAAAAAGCAGAAAGTATTGAAGAAACTGCTGGAGATATTATTAACAAAAAACTAAATACTTTAAAAAAGAAAATCAATGGGTTAACAATTAGAAAAATTGATCCAAATAAACTTTTATTAAAATTTAATGATGATGAAAATGATGAAGAATAAATAAATTTCATAAATTATTAATTATTGAAGATCATAACCACATTTCAATTCTCTATATTATGTTAAAATTATTAATATTTAATAATATTTTAATGTTATATTTAAATATAAATATCCAAGTCGTTTAGTGGAGGAACAAATGTCTGTAACTAATAAAAAATATGATCCACAAATTAGCGAATTATTAAAGCTTCGTGATTTAGCTAATAAAGTTGATAATTTAAAAAGAAAACTAAAAACAATTGAATACAACCATTATTGTGAACACGAAAATTATGATAGTGATGTTAATGAAACTAATAATGTTTATGAACAAGAAGTATCATTAAATCATGAAACTCAAATTGTTAAATTACGTGTTGATTTAAATGATTTAACAAATTTAAGCAATCCAAAAATTGTTGAGGTTGAAAAACCTGTTTATATTGAAAAAGTTATTGAAGTTGAAAAGCCAATTGAAAAAATTGTTGAGAAAATTGTTTATGTTAACCAAGAAAATCAAGTTAATAAACAAGAAAGTATTAAAGAAGAAAGAGAACTAAAAACGCCAATTAAATCTGGTAAATATGTTAAATATCGTCGTTTGAAAAACAATGGTATGTCAGATGCTGGTTGAAAGATTTTTGAATTAGTAAAACAAACTCAACAAGATAAAGTTGCTGCTGAAAAGCGTTTTGATGAACAACAAGAAGAAAAAAAACGTCAACGTGAACAAAAGCGTCTTGAAAAGCAACAAAAACTAGAAGCAAAAAACGAGCAATAAAAACTAATTTAAAGCAAAACTTATTAACTAATGATGTTTTGCTTTTTTATTTATATATTATTTAAAAAAGAAAAAAAGGTAATGATTTTATATATGCAATTAAAAATTAAAGAGATTTTTGATCAAGATTATACAAAACTTGAAGGTCAAAAAGTACAAATTAAAGCTTGAGTTCGTTCAAATCGTGATTCAAAAAAAATTGGTTTTTTAGTTTTAAATGATGGAAGTTCTCTAACAAATTTACAAGCTGTATATCGTGTTGATAAAATTAGTAATTATGAAGAAATAACTGCGGCACGAATGTGAGCAGCAGTTGCTATTGAAGGTGTAATTAAATTAACTCCAACAGCTAAACAACCATTAGAACTAGAAGTATTAAATGCTCAAATTTTAAAACAAAGTGATGAAGATTTTTTATTATCAAATAATGATTTAAGTTTAGAAACATTGCGTTTAAATGCCCATTTAAGACCAAGAACAAATTTATTTCATGCCATTATGAAAGTGCGAGCAACACTTGCTTTTGCAGTTCATGAATTTATGAATCAAAACGAATATAGTTGATTAGCTGCACCATTGTTTACAGGAAATGATGCTGAAGGAGCAGGGGAAACTTTTAGTATTCAAAAATTTGATAATGAAGAATTCTTTGGTAAACAAACTCATTTATCGGTAACAGGGCAATTACAAGCTGAAGCATACGCACAAGCTTTTGGTAATGTATATACATTTGGCCCTACTTTTAGAGCTGAAAAATCGCACACAAATCGTCATTTAGCTGAATTTTGAATGATTGAACCAGAAATGGCTTTTGTTGATTTAAAAGGTATGCAAGATATTGTTGAAAATTTAATTAAACATGTTATTAAGGCTGTTTTAGAAAAAAATCAACAAGAATTAGAATTTTTAGCACAAAGAAACGATGAAAATTTAATTAAAAAACTTCAAAAAGTTGTTGATTCTAAGTTTGAACGTATTGAATATAAAGATGCAGTTAAAATTCTAGCTGATGCTGTTAAAAGTGGTCATCAATTCGAAGATAATGAAATCTTTTTTGGAATGGATTTAGGTTCAGAACATGAAAGATATATGTGCGAAACTTATCATCAAGGACCTGTTTTCTTACAAAATTATCCAAAAGATATTAAAGCATTTTATATGAAATTAAATGATGATCAACAAACTGTAGCTTCAACAGATTTACTAATTCCAGGTGTTGGTGAATTAGTAGGTGGTTCACAACGTGAAGATAATTATGAAAAATTATTGAAACGATGTCAAGAATTAAAAATGCCAATTGAAAGTTTACAATGATATTTAGATTTACGTCGTTTTGGATATTATATGTCATCAGGTTTTGGAATTGGTTTTGAACGTTTAGTGATGTATGTAACAGGAGTTAATAATATTAAAGATACAATTCCATTTCCACGAAGTCATGGCCAAATTGAATTTTAAAAAAAACATCTTAACATCTCCTTTTTTTAGAAACATTCCTAATATCATCACTATCTTTAGAATTTTTTTAGCACTTATTTGTATTATCTTATTATTGGTTGATTTTTACACAAAAAATTTAAATATTGTCTATGAAGTTTTAGATGCCAATATTAGTGCATTACGTTTAAGTGCGACAACCATTTTTATTATTGCCGCTTTTTCTGATTTCTTAGATGGATATATTGCTCGTAAATACAATTTAGTTTCAAATTTAGGAAAAATTTTAGATCCTATTTCTGATAAAATCCTTGTTAATGGTGTTTTAATTTGTTTAACACTAGATCATACAGCGTTAGCTTATTTAACAATCATTAATATCTTAAGAGATATTTTTATTGATGGTTTACGAATGTTTGCTTCAAGTAAAAAAATCATTATTCCAGCAAATATTTTTGGCAAAATTAAATCAATTTTATTATTTATTAGCATTTGTTTTATTTTGTTTTTACTAAGCTTAACTTCATCATGAAAAAACGTTTATTTATTTAATATTCCTTTATTTTTTGCAACATCATTATCTATAGTTAGTGCTATTATTTACTACATTGATTTTTACAAAGGAGTTAAAAAACGTGGGTCAATTACAAAAAGCTAAAATTAATCAAACGCAAAAAGCAATTGTAGAAATTAAAAATCGTTTTCAAAAGTATTTTGCTAAAAATTTAAATCTTTCACGTGTAACAGCACCATTATTTGTTGAGGGACAATCAGGTCTAAATGATCATTTGGACCATAAACAAAAAGCAGTAAGTTTTTATGCTAAAAAATTAAATAAAACCCTTGAAATTGTTCAATCACTAGCAAAATGAAAACGTTTAGCTTTATTAGATTATGGTTTTAGTTTATATGAAGGTTTATACACTGACATGAATGCGATTCGTGCAGATGATGATATCGATGAAATTCATAGTATTTACGTTGATCAATGAGATTGAGAAATTTTAATTAATAAACAAGATTGTACCTTAGATTTTTTAAAATCGATCGTTAATAAAATCTATTCAACAATTAAAACTGTTCAATTAGAAATTGATCAATTATATAATCCAAAACAAATTATTTTACCAGATAGTATTACTTTTATTGGTTCGCAAGAACTAGAAGATTTATATCCACATTTAACACCGTCTCAACGTGAGTATGAGTTTGCAAAAATGCATCAAGCAATCTTTATATACCAAATTGGATATCCACTAAAATCAGGTTATATTCAATCAATAAGATCGCCTGAATATGATAATTGAAATTTAAATGGTGATTTAATTGTTTATCATAAATTAAATGATCAAGCCATTGAGTTATCATCAATGGGAATTCGTGTTAGCAAACAAGATTTTATTAAGCAAACAAATTTTGCTAATTTAAAAAATGATCAAGAAAATAATTTTTATCATCAAATGATTTTAAATGATCAACTACCCCAAACGATTGGTGGAGGAATCGGCCAAAGTCGTTTGTGTATGTTTTTATTAAACAAAAAACACATAGGTGAGGTACAAGTTTCAGTTTGACCAAATGAATATAAAGATGAATTGTTAAAAAAAGGAATTAAATTACTATAATTTAATTTAAATAATAAGGGAGGTTTTTAATTTGAACTATAAAACATTAATTAATGGAGCATTTGTTGATGCTAAAGAAAAACTAGCAGTTTATAATCCATCTAATAATCAAATTATTGCTTATGTTCCTAACATTCATGATGAAAATGAAATTAATACTATTTTTGAAAATGCTCATAAAGCATATTTAAAATTTAAAGACACAACAATAGAGTGTCGTTGTGATTTGCTTTTAAAATTAGCAGATAAACTAGACAAACACAAACAAGAATTAGCACAAATTATTAGTACTGAAATTGCAAAAGGATTAAAAGATAGCCTAATTGAAGTTGAACGAAGTGCTGATTATTTACGCGAAACAGTTTTTGAGTATCAAAAATTAATGCAAAAACCAATTATTTTTGATGAAACAGTTCACCATGTTAAAAACAAAGTGGCAACATATTATCGTATTCCAGTTGGTGTTGTTTTAGCAATTTGTCCTTTTAATTATCCTATTAACTTATTGATTTCAAAATTAGCACCAGCATTAGTTTCTGGTAATAGTTTAGTTTATAAACCATCAACACAAGGTTCATTAATTGGTATTCGAATTAGTGAATTAGTTCATGAAGTAGGTTTTCCAAAAGGAGTTGTTAACTGCTTAACAACTGAAGCACGTATAACAGGTGATCTACTAGTTACTAATAAATATGTTAAAGCGATTAGCTTTACGGGCGGACCTAAAGTAGGCAATCATATTGCTGAAATAACATCAAAGATTTCTTTAGTTTTAGAATTAGGAGGAAAAGATCCAGCCCTTGTTTTAGATGATGCGGATTTTGAACTAGCTGCTAATGAAATAGTTAAAGGTGCTTATGGCTTTAGCGGGCAAAGATGTACTGCAATCAAACGAGTATTTGTTTCGCATAAAAATCATGATTTATTAGTTAATTTAATTAACAAAAAAGTTGACGCTTTAACAGTCGGTTTACCACAACAAAATCCCATAATTACTCCATTAATTAATTCTAATTCATTAAAATATAACTTATCATTAGTTGAGGATGCAATCAAAAAAGGAGCAATAGTACACCAAAAAATCGTTTATAATGAAAAAAATAACCTTTTGCATCCTTTAGTAATTGATAATGTTACAAAAGAAATGCGCGTAGCTTGAGAAGAACCATTCGGTCCTATTTTACCAATTATAACTTATAATAGTATACAAGAAGCTATTGATTTAATTAATCAATCACAATATGGTTTACAAGCTTGTATTTTTACAACAAATTATGCAAGTATTGAACAATTAGCTTTACAAATTGAATCAGGAACAATTAACATTAATAAATCAAGTTCACGTGGTCCAGATATTTTACCTTTTTTTGGTGTTAAAGATTCTGGATTTGGTATTCAAGGTATTGTTGATGCAATTTTATCAATGACAACAATCAAAGGAATAATCATTAATAAATAAAAACCTCTTTCTTTAAAAAGAGGTTTTTATTTATTAACAAACTAAAGCATTTTGATAGGAATTGGTTGAAAATGTTTAGCATTCATTATTAAGTTATCTGTATCAAAATAAAATGATTTTAGTAAATCATCACCAACAACTAACATTTTAGTATTAGCTAATAAAACAGGAATCTTTACGTAAATATCAACATATTTATTATTACTTAAAACTTGTACAGGTAATGCGCGCATGCATAAATCTTGTTGCTTAATATTTTGTTTTGCGTTTTCTTTTGGAATAACAGTTTCAACATTAATATAAGTTTTTTTAAGTTTATTAATGAAAGTATTTCATTTAAGATCATCTTTAAAATACTTTTTATTTTCTTCATCATTACGACTAATACGAAACTTAACAGTTTTTTCATTATTCTTAGTGATATAAATCTGATCATCTGCAAATGTATTAGGATAAAAATTTTTCTTTACACAAGCAGTAGCAACTAATGTAATACTTCCAAGACTTATAAAACTTATTGGTATTAATAACCAAAATTTACTTTTTCTAAAATACTTATTTTTCATTAATTAATCCTTATTTTTATAAAACTAATATATATTCTACTTTAATTCTTTTTGTAAGAATTAAATTTTTAGATAAACTCTAAAAATAATAAATAAAATGTGAACGCTTTCTTATAAATATAAAGAAATAATTCACATTTTTATAATTACGAAGGATTATTCATCAGTATTTTTAACATTTAATTCATCTTTAAAAGCACGTAAATGTTTAACATTATCCTTAGTAAAATTAGGAATACCCAAATCAACTTCTGGACTATTTTCACCATTCATTCAACGATTTAAAATATTAACAATTGTTTTTTGACCCATAAAACCATAACAACCATCGCAGAATGTTCCTTCACGTTCAATAAAGAAATTTTTACCAACAACTGGCTTTTCTTTTAAAATCCTTGTAGGATTAAAACTATTTTTTGTATTTATATCTAAACTATTTACATATTTTGCTAAATTAGCTTCGAATTTTTTAATTATAGCTTCACCTTCTGCTGTTCCTGGTTTATATCCTTTAATTAAATATTAATTATATGAATAAATTACTTTATCAACCGTTCCTTCAAAAGCTTCACCCAATGTTGGACCAACACGTTTTGCAGCATCAGGATTTTCTGCACTAGATGATAATATTGCACCGCCTATTCAACCTCAATTATCAATATATTTTTGTACATCTTCTAAGTGTTTTTTAGGAATAGGGAATTTACAACCCATTCCAGGTGTATAAGGATGATTTTGATCAGCATATAAAATTGGTAAATAAACGGGTTGGGTAATAAAAAAATTACTTAAATGTAATAAATCTTCTTTAGTAATGTTTGGATCTACAATTCGACCATTTGGCATTACATCAGGACTAATCATAACCGTTGTTTTATCTTTTCATTTATTATTTTGTTTTGCTCATTGTGAAACTCTTTTTCGAACAGCTTTTACAGCAACATTAGCATAATCTGTAAATGTTTGAAAATTGCTTTTACCATCAATAACCGCTTTATTAACATTATCAAATTTTTTTGCATCATAAATGCGATCTAAGGTTTTACCTGTAAAGATTAAGCCATCATATGGATCAACAAAAAAATCTGTAATTCCAGCTGAAGCATTAACATTAGTTTCTAAATAAGGATTATTTTTACCAAACAACCAGCTAGGCATGAATAAGGCCGGTGTTTTTGAAGGCAAACTTGATGATCGTGATTGCATTGCTACACCACCGATTTCATTTTTATCTAAAAAATTTTCTTTATACTTATTGAATTTAAAATCAGCAATAAATAATGTACCCACATTTAATTTAGCAAAATTTTCTGGTAATGCTCCTTTACCTGTGAAATTCATTCCCTTTGTTAGTTTAGAGTTGTATAAATAATTTAAATAATGAGGATGTACTTCTTCAAGTTCGCTTGTTTTTCAACGAAAGCCAGAATAATCAGGTGCGATTCCAAATGCATATAGTGCATCATCTTGACATAACGAACTAGAATCATTAGTAACCGCAATTTTTTGGTTTTTTTGATAATAAGAACTAGCTTTTGATGATAAAGTTTCAATTCGATTAAATTTTTTTCCTGACTTACTTACTCCACCTTCAAAATAAACTTCTAAATCAGCTTTTCATGCTTCTTCTCTTTTTTTAAGCTCAGTCAATTCTTCTAAAGTTGGTGTTGTTTTTGAAAAATTTGTTTTAGATTTTACTTGATTGCTACATGCAGCAATTGTGATAATTGATGATAAAATTATTAAACTAGTTGATATAGATAATAAGATTTTTTTAAACTTCAACTTCATATATTTTTAGTAATTCCTTTTTTAAGTTTAAATGATTAATTAATAAATTTAAAAAATTTATGCATAAAAACTTCCAATGCGTAAAATTTTTATTATTCATCAGTATTTTTAACATTTAATTCATCTTTAAAAGCACGTAAATGTTTAACATTATCCTTAGTAAAATTAGGAATACCCAAATCAACTTCTGGACTATTTTCACCATTCATTCAACGATTTAAAATATTAACCATAGTTTTTTGACCTATAAATCCATAATTAGCATCGTAAATATTACCTTTTCTTTCGATAAAAAAGTTTTTACCTACCACTGGCTTTTCTTTTAAAATCCTTGTAGGATTAAAACTATTTTTTGTATTTATATCTAAACTATTTACATATTTTGCTAAATTAGCTTCGAATTTTTTAATTATAGCTTCACCTTCTGCTGTTCCTGGTTTATATCCTTTAATTAAATATTCATTATATGAATAAATTACTTTATCAACCGTTCCTTCAAAAGCTTCACCCAATGTTGGACCAACACGTTTTGCAGCATCAGGATTAGTAGCATCACTTAAAATTGCTCCACCTATTCAACCTCAATTATCTACATAGCGTTGAACTTCATTTATATCTTTTTTAGGAATAGGAAATTTAGCTCCTAATCCAGGTGTATATTCATCATTCTGGTCTGCATATAAAATTGGAAAATAAACAGGTTGTGGAATAAAAATATTACCTAAGAATAGTAAATCATCTTTACTAAAATTAGGATCAATAATTCGTGCTCCTTTCATTACGTTTGGCATTGTCATAACAACAGTTTTATTTTTTCAATAACTATGTTGTTTAGCTCAATTCGAAACATTCTTTCGTACAACACTAACAATTGCTTTTGCATAATCTGTAAATGTTTGAAAATTGCTTTTACCATCAATAACCGCTTTATTAACATTATCAAATTTTTTTGCATCATAAATGCGATCTAAGGTTTTACCTGTAAAGATTAAGCCATCATATGGATCAACAAAAAAATCTGTAATTCCAGCTGAAGCGTTAACGTCAGTCTCTAAATAAGGGTTATTTTTACCAAATAACCAATTAGGCATGAATAAAGCTGGTGTTTTTGAAGGCAAACCTGATGATCGTGACTGCATAACAATTCCACCTATTTTATTTTTATCTAAAAAATTAGTTTTATAATTTCCAAATTTAAAATCTGCAATAAATAAAGTACCTACATTCTCAGCAGCTAATGTTTCTGCTTTAACACCTTTAAGTTCCATACCTTTAGTTAATTTAGGATTATAAAGGTAAGATAAATAATGTGGTACAACTTCTTCTACATCACCTGCTTTTCAACGATAATTAGAAATATCTGGTGCAATTCCAAATGAATATGCGGCATCATCTTGACATAATGAGCCAGAATCACGCGTCATAGCAATTTTTTGGTTCTTTTGATAATATATACTTGCATTTGTTGCTAAAGTTTGAATTCGCTCAAATTCTTTTCCTGAAGCAGACTTTCCACCCTCAAAATAAACTTGTAAATCATTAGCTCAATCCTTACGTCTTTTAATTAAATTTGTAAGTTCTTCTTTAGTTGGTAATATTTGTTTAAAAATGTCATTTGAAGACTTAACTTCATTATTAACTTTACTACAAGCTGTAGTTGTACTTACAATAGTTGTTATAAAAGCAATAGAAGCTATTGAAGTAATTCAAATTCTTTTATATTTCATAACAATATTCTTTCTTTATTTTTTATTTAAAAAAATTATTAATACCTTTAATTTTAATACACAAAAATAAATATATTTTTTTCCATTTACCACCCAAAAAAAAAAAAAAAAATAGTGAACAAGCCATATTGTTCACTACTAAAAATGTGCTTAAATATTATTTTTAAATAAGATAATAAATGTAAATATTGGAGCTACTAATAAAGGAGTTACAATAGGGGCGTCAAATACCAAACTAGTTAAATTTTGAACGATATTATCTAAAATAAATTGACCAAAAATTAAAAAGATAATGGTGATGAAGCTTGAAAAAATTATTGATGAACTAAAGCGATTACCAAAAACCGCATACCCTAAATTTGCTGCAGCAATTCCTAAAAATAATACATTTCCTCCCATAATATATGAAACAGCTGTTAAACAAGATGAGATAAAAATCATTTCTAAATTTAATAATTTTACTTTTAATCCTAATTGTTCAGCAATCATTGTATCTGTAATAACAACTTTAAATTTAGCAGAACGCAAAAAGCATCATATCATTAAAAATAAAAAAACAGCATAACTTAAATATTTTTCAGTACTATTACGGTTTGAAAAATTACCTAACAAACGATCGTCAATATAATTTGATGCAACTAGAGTTAAATTGTCTTTTAAGCTAATTGATAAAGCAATAGCAATAAAATTAATGAATACACCAGAGACAATTAACTTTGTATGGCTAAAACCGGTTCGTTTTTTTGAAAATCAATACAAAATTAATCCGGCACATACTCCTGATATTATGAAAATAAAAGGTAATAAATTTTCAAAAAGTTTTTGAGAACCATAATTTTCAAAATTAATTGATATTGCTAAAAAGAATAACCCAATCAAACAAACATTACCTATCCCAAGAGTTGATGTATCAACTAACCGATTTTTAGTAATCCGTTGGAACATATAAGCTGATGCTCCTAATGATGCTCCTGTAATTCAAATTTGTAAGATTGTTTCATAATTTACTTTAAACAAATCTAAAGGAGTCCGATTATTTAATAATTGACCTTGGTTATTAATTTTAATAAACATAACTAATAACGATAAAAAAAGAATTGTAATAATACTAATAACTCAAGCTGCTAAATGTTGTTTGCGTGCATAAATCTGAAATTTTTTCTTGAAGTTTCCATTGTCAATAAATGTTGCATTGTTAATGGTATTTAAAATATTATTTTTTATTTTAAATATAAATCGTGATGGATTTTTCATATTATTTATCCGTGTTTTCGCATAATAAAAACTAACACAAATGCACTGACAATAGCCATTAAAAAGTTAGGACCAAAACGATAATTTAGTGATAAAAATAATGAAACTTCTAATAATGCTAATGAAAATACAATAGATACAAAAAATACAAATAATGGTTCATGTTTATTAAATGTTGCTCTAACTATATTTGGAATAATTAAACCTAATAAAATCATAGGACTTGTAATATTAACAGTTGCGATTGTAACAATTGCTGTTAAAACTGTCACGACTCAAAAAATTAAATTAACTTTGATTCCTAAAGATTTTGCCAAAGCAAAATCACGTTGCATAATTTTTAATTTTGGTGATAATACTAAAAAAGCAAATAAACAAATCAAAATTAAAGGCATTGAAATATATAATTTTAATCACTCATAAACATTTGGTAATTCACCAGTTCAAATTGTCACTCGATTTAAAATATTTGGACGTGAAACAGCAATTACTAAACCTACCGCTGTAATTGTTGCAGATATAGCAAATCCAATTAAAACTGGTTTAAATGAACGATTACTAGATTTTTGTCGTTGTAAAATATAATTAACTAAAATGATAAATGATGAAAATATAAACCCAAAAACATATACTAATCAGCTTTTACCTTGATCAATCATCAACATTGCTACATAAGCCAAAATTGAAACTGGAATGTATCCTAATGTTGAAGGTGATGATAAACGATTCTGAGTTGTAATTTGAATGGCATATCCAGCAACCGGCATAGAAATTGCTACAAATAATTTAACGATAGGTGGATACCAATACAATAAAATACTTTTATCATCAGCTACTACTTTCGCTCAAGTTCGAAAATAGGTTACATGAGTGTTATAATTTGCATCAAAATACGTAGATCTTTCATAAAAAACATTCATAAAAAACATACCAACAGCCAAGATAATAAATGTTAATACAATAATCGTTATCATATAAGGACGACGAATTTGTGTGCTAACAAATTTTTTTGCTTCAATTATTTTTTTATAAATAGAAAGATCTTTTTTATTAATATTTACTTGTTTTGTTTGCATAATTATTTATTTCTCTATTTTTGCTCGTCTAAAACTTTAACACCCAAAGAATCCTTAAAGGCTCTAATATGTTTAACTGTATTTTTATTAAAAATAGGATATCCTAAATCTATATTTTGAGCATTAGCTCCCCTTGTTCATTTATTTAATGTATTAACTACTAAATCTTGACCAGCAAAACCATAACACGCATCATAGAACTTACCTTTACGTTCAATAAAGAAATTCTTACCTACGACTGGTTTTTCTTTTAAAACTTTTGTTGGCACAAATTGATTTTTTGTTTCTTTTGTTAAACCATTAACATAATTAGCTAAATTAGTTTCAAATTTTTTTAAAACTTCTTCGCCTTTAGCAGTGCCTGGTTCAAAGCCTTCAATCAAATATTCATTATATGAATAAATAACAATATCGGTTGTATTTTCAAATGCATCACCAATTGTAGGAGAAATAGTTTTTGATAATTCCTTATTACTATCACCAACTAAAGTTTTTCCACCAATTCAACCATAATCATCAACATAACTTTGAATCTGATTAATATTTTTTAATGGAAGTGGGAATTTAGCACCTAAGCCAGGAGTAAATGGATCATCTTGCGCAGCATAAATTCCTGGAAAATAAACTGGTTGAGGGATAAACACATTACCAACATTAAATTTATCCACATCTGTTTTAATTTCTGGATTAATAAGGAAACCTGCATAATCTTGAGGATTAGACATCATATTTAAAACTGTTTTACCTTTTCATTCATTATTAGATTTTGCCCAATTTGAGAAGTTTTTACGAGCTATATCAGATGCAACTTGCGCATATTCTTCAAAAGAGTTAAAACCAGTTTTACCATTAATTGTAGCATTATGAACATTATTAAATTTTTTAGCATCATAAATTCGATCCAATGTTTTACCTGTTGTAATTAAACCACTAAAAGGATCAACAAAATAATTTGGTCGTCCAGCATGATCTGATTCTTTTTCTGCTACATATGGATTTTGATTACCAAATAAAAAATTTGGTTCAATATCAGCCGGAGCTTTTGAAGTATAACCTGTTGATCGTGATTGAATTAATAATCCGCCAACTGATCCACCACTTGCTTCTAAAAGTTTACCATGACTTGCAACTTTTGAATCTGCAACTAATAAAACACCAATATTATAATTTGCAAATTTATCAGCAGTCGCATTTTTAAAACTATCACCTTTTGTTAAATTCTCATTATAATATGATCGTAAATATTCAGGCACTGCATCTTTAATAGTTGCACTATTTCAACGATAATGAACATAATCGGGTGCGATTCCAAATGAATAAGCTGCATCATCTTGCACTAATGAACCAGAATCACGTGTTGTTCCTAATTTTTGATTTTTACTTAAACGTTCTTTAATTTGTGATGATTCAGTAATAACCTTTTCAAATTTTGTACCCAGTGATGTTTTTCCACCATTTAATCAAAATTTTAAACCTTCAGCATAATCTTTCCGACGTGATTCTAAATCAAATTTAGTAGTTGGATTATTTGAATTATTTTTTTTAGTATCTTTACAAGAAGTGATTATCGCAGTAGCTGATGCTAAACCAATCGCAGCAACTAATCCAACTAATAATATTTTTTTATATTTTAATTTCATATGTTTCTTCTTAACTTTCTATCAATGTATTATTATTTATTATTATTTTAATACTTTCACATAATATTCTTAATCAATATTATTGAACTATGAGTAATATAACTAAACTTTTTGTTTTTTTAATAAGATAACAGCAATGAAGATTGGTGTTACTAATAATGTTGTAATCATTGGTGTTTCAAAATATAATTGTGTCAAATTAAAAATAATATTGCTTAAGAAAAATTGTCCAACTAATAAAAATAAAGTTGTAATTAGTCCTGAAAAAAGCATTGAACGCATAACTTTTTTACCATGAAATGAATAAGCGATATTAGCAGATGCAACACCTAAAAATAAAACATTTCCTGACATAATATATGAAACACCTGTTAATACTGAAGTGATTAAAATCATCTCTAAATTAATTAATTTAACTTTTAAACCTAATTGTTCAGCGATAATATTGTCAGTTAAGACAATTTTAAATTTAGGTGATCGTATAAAACATCATAAAATAATGAATAAAAATATTGCGTAACTTAAATACTCTTCTAAATAGCTTCTTGTATCAAAACTCCCAACAATTCGTGAATCTAAATATTCACTTCCTACTTTTGTTAAATTACTTTTTAAACTAATCGCCAAAGCAATTGATATACAATTGATGAAAACACCACAAATAATTAATTTACGGTTATTAAAACCATGACGTCGTTTTGAAAAAAAGTACAAGCATAAACCAGCTATAATCGAAGAAATTATAAAAACGAATGGCACAATTTTTTGAAATAAATTCTGTGCTTCAAAACCACTTTCAAAACTTAATGATAATACTAAGATTATTAGACCAATTAAGCAAATATTACCAATTCCAATAGTAGATGTATCAACAAGACGATTATTAGTCATTCTTTGTAAGAAAAACGCAGAAATACCTATGGACATACCTGAAATTCAAATTTGCAAAATAGTTTCATAACTTAAAATAAAAGTATCTTTAGGATCTCTTAATTTAACAAAATGGCCGTTTTTATCAATATTAACAAAAATTATAATCAGTGAAAAAAAAGCAATAGCTAAAATGGTAAAAATTCATAATATGATATGATTTTTGTTAAAGTTTGAATATTTTTTAAATGACTTCTTTAAATTACCATTATCAATAATAGGATTTTTTAATTTATCTTTTAACTTAAATCTAAATATTTCTTTTTCAATCATATATTCACTATACTTTCGTGTTTGTATAAATGTTAGTTACCACAATTACTGGATTTGAAAACAAAAAACTATTTAGATTATTTGTTTTTAAAATCATCTTTAAAAGCACGAATATGTTGAACATTATCTTTATTAAATTTGGGAATATTTAATTCAATAGGTCTAGCATTTTCCCCGTTCATTCATTTATTAAATGTATTAAAATTGTGAATTGTTCCTAAAAAACCTAAAAATGCATCATAGAACGAACTTTTACGAATAATAAAGAAATTTTTACCAACAACCGGTTTTTCTTTTAACATTTTTGTAGGATTAAAATTATTTTTTGTGTTAATATCTAAACCATTAACATAATTTGTTAAATTCTTTTCAAATTGTTGTACTAAAGCTTCGCCTTCTTCAGTTCCGGGTTTGTAATTTAATAAACCGTATTCGTTATAACAGAAAACTACAACGTCACTTGTACCTTTAAAAGCATCACCTAAAGTTGGGCCAACTTGTTTTGATGCTTCTGGATTACCAGTACCATTTAATACTTTTCCACCAATTTGTCCATAATCATCAATATAATTTTGCACTTGTGAAATATGATTTACTGGAATAGGGAATTTTGCACCTAATCCAGGTAAATATTTATCATTTGGATCACTATATATTGTTGGACAATACATAGGTTCATTAATGCAAACATTACTCAAGAATTCTAAGTCTTCTGGTTTAAAATTAACATCTACCATTTTAGCTGTTGGAGTAAAGTTAGGCATAACCATTAAAACTGTTTTATCTTTTCATTTATCATTTTTTAAAGATCATTGTGAAATTCCACGACGCGTTTCATCAACCATTGCCTTTGCAAAATCTGTGAATGTCTCAAAATGTGTTTTGCCAGCTACATGTGCATTATAAACATTAGAAAACTTTTTAGCATCATAAATACGATCTAAAGTTTTTCCTGTTAAAATAATCCCATCTAGTGGGTCAGAGTAATAATTAGGTAACGCATAATTAGCAGAAGCATATTTTTTTAAATTTGGATTTAAATTAGGATCAAATAAAAATTTTGGTGTTAGAACAGCAGGATAGTGTGATGGCAAACCAGAAACTCGTGATTGCATAATTAATCCACCAACAGTTTTTTTGCTTAAAAAATTATCATTTCATTTACCATAATGGTGATCAGATATTAATAAAACACCGATTCCATTATCATCCAAAGTCTTTGGGTCTAATTTTGAAAAGTTTCTACCTTCAGTTAAATTTTTATTTCAATATGGTTTTAAATATGATGGAGAAACGTCGCCACCATCTTTTGAAACTCATTTATAATGAACATAATCGGGTGCAATTCCAAATGAATAAGCTGCATCATCTTGTACCAATGATCCAGAATCACGTGTTGCCGCTAATTTTTGATGATTCTTAAATCATTCCGTTGCATTTGATGATAATGTATTTATACGGTCAAAATTTTTGCCACTTTTACTTAACCCACCATTAAAATAAACATCTAAATCTTCACTTCATTGTTGTCTTTGTTTTTCCAAATTTTCTACATCTTGTTGAGTTAAATTAATATTTGGATTTGTTTTTAAATCAGACTTATTATTTACTGTATTAGCCTTTTGATTATTGCCATTTGTACAAGCTGTAGCTACTGTGGTAATAGTTGCTAAACTAACTACACCTAATAATCCTGTAATTAAAAATTTCTTAGCTTTCATCTTCATAAAATGATTAGTCCTTACTCTATTTATAATAATTAAATATACAACTACTTTAAACAAAAAATAAACCATGAAAGTTTATGTTTTTTTTATAATAGCCATTAAGATTTTACTACTATAAAAAATTATTTATTGGTTTATATACCTAATTTGTTTTATCAAGAACCAATTTAATATAATTTTTAATTGCAGTGATTAATTCATCTATATTATTAAATTTTAAATTAGGAGCTAAATATTTCAAAAAAACAATCTTAATTCTTTCGTCATAAATATTTTGATTAAAGTCTAAAATATGTGCTTCAATCATTGAAAAAGAGCGAGTATTAATTGTTTTAGGGATTCCTAAATAAACTACACTATCATACTTTTTATTATTAAAAATTACTTGTGCTTTGTAAACACCTTCAGCAATATCAATTAAATTATTATCACATAAAATATTAGCAGTATTAAAACCAATATTACGAGCTATTTGATCGCCACGTACAACATTTCCCACACGATAATATGGTTTAATTAATAATTTATTAGCTATTTCAACTTGTTTATTTATAATTAATTCTTTAATTTTAGTTGTACTAACATCATTAGTAATAATTTTAATTTCAACATTAAAATATTGTTTTAGACTAGATGCATTACAAAAATTATTGCCATAAGTAAAATTAGCACCAACAATAATTTTTTTTGGAGTTAGTGGCTTTAAAATTTGATCAATAAATTCTTCCCCACTTAAATTGTTTTGATCAATATCATAAATAAAAATCCTTTTAAATCCTAAATCTTCTAATTGTTGAATTCGCTCATTAAAATCATATAATTTTTTTATTTTACGTGGGATATTTTTAAAAGTTAAAATAGTTTGGTTATTAGGATCTGATAATAAATTCATATGACCTAAATGAATTCCATCAAAAAAACCAATAACTAACTCATTAATGAAATATTGATCTCTAATTTGTTGAATGTTTGTTGATGTTATTTCAATAATCATATACTTGTTCAATTTCAATTGCATCATTAATGCTAAATTGACCACTTTCTGTTCTTACTAAAGATAATAAATGAGCTAAATTATTAATTCGAGCAGCTAAATCAACAGCAAAAGAGCGTACATAAAAACCTTTAGAAACCTTAATAATAATCTTTAAAATTTGTTTTTCATAATTAAAATCCAAAATATTATATTCAAATATTTTAACCAAGCGTGGTTCAATTTCAAAACTAATATTATTACGTGCTAGTTCGTAAGCCTTTTTACCATTAATTTTCAAAGCACTAAATTTAGGAGGTTTTTGTCAATATTCATTTTTATATAAATTTTCAATAGCACTTTCAATTTCAGTTAATGTTATAAATTTATTTATTTTTGAAATAATTTCACCTGTTGAATCGTAAGTATTAGTGCTTATTCCAAATTGAATTTCAGCAACATAAGTTTTAGAATCTAATGTTAATTTTGTTAATAATTTTGTTCCTTCATTAATTCCTAGTACTAAAATACCAGAAGCGTTCGGATCTAAGGTTCCTGCATGCCCTACTTTTTTAGCTTTAATAATTCTTTTAACTTTTTGAACAACATCATTAGAAGTTCAATTAATTGGTTTATTAATTACAATAATATTTTTGTTAATAGTATACATAATATTAAAATTTTATCAATTATATATAAAAATTATCTATAATAATTTGTTATCATTTATAAATAAATTTTGAATAGATATTGCAAAGGATAATTATTTATTGAAGACAATTCTAATTGTAAATAAATCATTTCAAAAAAAACGCATTTTTGATACTCGTTTTTTACACGATAGTGGGCCAATTTATACTAATGATCGTTTTTTAAAAATTGTACGAGAAAGTTTTGACGCTCACATTAATAAAAAAAGTAAGTTTTTATTTTATTTTATGGAATGATGATTTCAAACTACAAACTATAAGTTAAACCCTGAAATTTCACATACTAAACGCTCATTACGTTCATGATTAATTGAAATATTTTTTTTATTTTGTATTATTGCCTTAATAGTATGTATTTTAGCCGGAGTAGCAAGGCCAATTATTGATTGTGTTATTAAATCAATTACATTAAGTCGTGGTCAATTTAAAGGTGATTTAATTATTGATGGTCAAGTAATTGCTAAAGGTTTAATTCCATCTAGTGCGAGTGGATTAGTAGGAGGATCATCAATTTTAAATGTTGAACAATGAGAATTAATCCCAAAAGTTTGAAAAACTTATTTTTCAAGCCCTAGTGTTGTTGTATTAATTTTACTGGTCTTATTTTTCTTATTCTTTAGTTGTTTATACATCTATATGCTTAAAAAAATTAGACCACGAACAAATAAAATGAGTTTAGAAGATTATTTAGTTTCTCGAATGAACTTAATTAATTCATTTAAATTCATCTTAAAGCGTAAAGTATTGTTTGTGGAAGGGATTAAAGAATATAATCATCGTTTCATTTTCAATATGAGTGCTGATTACAATTTAATGCGATTAATGAATTATATTTATTCAGGTTTAGTTGAATTAAATATCATTATGGTAGTTGATTTTGAAAGTGATGAAAAAATCTTTGAATTACAGAAAATAATCAAACAAGATTTTGATAACTTAGATTTAATTATTTTAGAAAAAGAAGTCGCTGATAAACTTAAATCAATTCATCAAAATGGATGCTTAAATAGTAAAAACCCTTCTTTAATTAATATTAGCAATAAAGAAATTGATCAAAATCAAGAAATTCAAAACATTGAAATATATTAAACATAAAAAGTGATTTTATTCTAAAAATAAGGTCACTTTTTTATTATTTATAAATATAAATGCAGTTTATATTTATCTTTATTTTCTAAAGAAAATTAGAAAAATTTCTACAAAAAAAGTAAATATTTTTTGTACATTTCTGATATTCTTAAACTGAAAAAATATATTTTAATTTAATTATACTTACTTTATTTTTGTTAAAAAGATGGAGGTTTTATGTGTATTAGTAAAGTGGATATGGCTAAAGTGAAAAAGTTTTTCAAACAATATTTATTTGCTAAATTTCAATGTAAAAATTGAGAATTATGTCGCGAACTAAAAGACTATGATCCAAAAGACGATCAAAAATATTTAAAATGGGAGCATTTTGTTGAATACGTTGAGCAGGTTTTAGATGCTTTAGATAAAACTAGTGCTCGAATTATTAAAGAAATTTACATTCAAAACAAACGAATTTGCGAGCTACCTTATAGTTACTCAACATATTATGCGTATCGTAAAAAAGCAATTATTGAATTACTTGCATACCTTGATTTAAAAATTTAAATAAAAAAAGAAAGCTAGGCGGGCCACTAGCTTTCTTTTCTATTAATTCTAATTAAATATAGTTAATTTTTATAATTGATAAAGATTTGTTTAAATTTTCATCATTGCCATAAAATTTAGTTAATTCATCATAAATTACATCTATAAAAATTGATTCAGATAAATGATTCATGTCAATAATGTTTTGATTTTTGGCTTGTGCATCTAATCAATTGTGATATTTTAAATCACTTGTAATTAACATATCTAATTCGTGACGTACAAAAGCATCATCAGCAAATTTATAACCACTTCCACCAATAATACCAATTTTTTTAAGATTTGTTTCTAATCTAAAAATGTTATTGTATTTAACAATAGGTGATAAAAATTTTTGTTTAATAATTCGACTAATATAATCAACACTAACACCTAATTTTAATTCGCCAACGACAAGATATGGATTTTGATCATCTTGTTTGATATTTAATAAACCTAAACGTTTAGCCATTTGCATACTCATCCCATATGGTGATGCGTCAAACGCTGTATGTAAATGGATTACACTAATTTTATTTTTTTTAATTTTTTCGATTAAATCATTATTAACAAAATAATCTAATTCATCATTTAAATCTTGATTTGTAAACAATGGGTGATGACTAATAATTAAATTAGCATTATTTAATATTGCATCATTAACAACATCATCTGTAATATCTAATGCGATTTGTATATTATTAATTATTTGTTGCTCATCAAAAAACAAACCATTTCTATCTCAAGACTCAGCTCTTGATAAATCATATTTTTTAGTTAAAAAATCTAAAATATCTTGTGCTTTAATATCTGTTTTTTTCATGAATAAATTCCTTTATATACTCATATTCTTTAACTATATTTTCACTTACTAGTGAAAGATCCAAAGTTTTTAAGTATTCATAACGTTTTTTTAAAAACTCTAAATATAATTTTAGTGAATCCTTATGTATTTGGCTACTTATATAATAATCTTTTTCTATTAATTTTGGTACATTAATAGTTTTAAAACAAATAATTATTTCATAAAAAATTTTATTTTCAACAAATATATGCTCAATTTTAATTTGATATGAGTGCTCATTTAAATATTTGCGCAATTTATATGATTGAGTGTTTGGTTGTAAAATAAAATTCTTAATTTGATTTTTATTTTGGTCCAAAATTTCTATTATACTTGTTGCTCCCATACCAGCAATAACACAATAATCATAAGTTTTTTCTAAAATTAAATCTTTAAAACCATTATTTAAAATATTAGTTGTTTGTTGTAAAAGATTATTTTTAGCTAGATTATTAATACCATTTTCCAATGGTCCTTGATTAACTTCAATATTAGTAACATGTTGTGCTTTATTATTGAGCAATAAAATCTTAGCTAAATAAGCATGATCGCTACCTACATCAACAATATTTTGAGCATGATTAATTAAATCAGCAATAAAAGCAATTCTAGTTTTCTGATTCACCAATAAATGAACGCAATTTAGCTGTTTTTGATGGATGTTTTAATTTACGAATTGCTTTTGATTCAATTTGTCGAGCACGTTCACGTGTAACACCTAAGTGTTCACCAACTTCTTCAAGTGTATAAGGACGTTCAAATGGTAGTAAGCCGTAACGCATTTTAATAACGCGTTGCTCATTATCATTTAAAACTTTTTCAAACATTTCATTAATTTGATCATTTAAAGCTTTTTTCTCTGTATATTTTTCTGGCGAAATAATTTCATCATCAGAAATAAAATCAGAAAATTGTGATTCTTCATCATGACCAATTTGTTTATCTAATGATACTGGATCAACGTTTAGTTTTTTAATTTCAACAACTTTTTGGGCTGTAATTAATTGTTCTTTTTGATTTTTTGCTTGTGAAGCTTTATTCATAGCTTGCGCAATTTCTTCAGCTGTTGGGTCACGACCTAATTCTTGAATTAAACTACGTTCAGCCTTAGTTAGTTTATTAATTGTTTCAACCATGTGAACAGGAATTCGAATTTGACGAGCTTGATCAGCAATCGCACGTGTAATTGATTGACGAATTCATCATGTTGCATACGTACTAAACTTATGTCCTTTTTCATGATCAAATTTATCAATTGCTTTTAGTAAACCAGATGATCCTTCTTGAATTAAATCTTCTAAATCCAAACCGCGATTTAGATATTTTTTTGCAATTGAAGTAACTAAACGCATATTTGATGTATAAAGTTGGTTTTTACCAATTTTAATTAATGCTGGATCATTACTAATAACCATTTTAGCATATTCAGTTTCTTCATCAGAACGTAACATTTTTGATTCACCAAGTACACCTAAATAAGCTTTAATTCCATCATCAACTTTTTCTGTTGTTGTTGATGAAAAACCAATTTTTGATGTACTAATTTCTAAAGTATCATCAATACCATACTCATCTTTTTTCTTAGCAGTAGATTTAGATTTTGATTGCATAACCAATTCATAATCTGGTACACGAATGCCAATGTTTTCTAATACATCAACAATTTCGCTAAAATGCTCATCACGTAAATTCATATGAATAAAATAATTTTGAAGTTTATTAAATTTGATTTCGTTTCGTGAACGTTTTCTCTTGCTAACATCTAAAACAACATTTAATAAAATTTCTTCAGGATTACTAGCATCTGCGCCTTTTAAATTACGACTTTCAAAAATTCCTGCTTCACGTTCAGATAATGCATATGAAAATGAAAATTCCTCAGTGAATGATAATTTAACTTTTTGTTTTAAATCTTCTAAATTTTCAAATAGTGGTTCATTTTGTTTTGTTGACATCTAAATATCCTCGTCGATTATATCTCAAATTTTAATTATAACATAATTAAAAAATAAACGCTTAAGCGCTTATTCTTTTTATTTATTATTAAGTTTATTTTGTACCAAATACAATGTTATAAACTTCATCATAATGTTTTACTAAATGAATTTTAATATCATCTAGAATGTATTTAGGAACATCTTCTAAATAACGTTCATCATCAATTGGTAAGATGATTTCACGAACACCAGCACGATATGCTGAGATTACTTTTTCTTTAACTCCACCAATAATTCCAACATTACCACGTAACATAATTTCTCCTGTCATTGATAATGTTGTACGTACTGGTCTTTGACTTAATGAACTAATAATTGCTGTTGTGATTGCAATCCCAGCTGATGGACCATCCTTTGGAATTCCCCCACTTGGAACATGGACATGAATATCAATTTCTTTAAAAGAAACTTTTTTAGTATCAATACCATATTTTTCTGCGTTTGCTTTCACAAAACCTAAAGCAACAGATACTGATTCATTCATTGTTTTTTCAAGGTTACCTGTAATTGTGATGTTACCACCTTTACCATTTGTTGAA
Source organism: Ureaplasma urealyticum serovar 8 str. ATCC 27618 (assembly GCF_000169535.1). Lineage (NCBI taxonomy): Bacteria > Bacillati > Mycoplasmatota > Mycoplasmoidales > Mycoplasmoidaceae > Ureaplasma > Ureaplasma urealyticum. The sequence goes on along the minus strand of NZ_AAYN02000002.1, from coordinate 394,631 downwards.
TGGTTAACTTCAATAGGTAATAAATCACCACCAGCAGCTGTATAAGCCATACCATTAACAATTCCAGGAATTGTTGTTTCTTCTTTTTTGTTAAAATCAAATTTAATTTTACCCAAGTATTTAATAATCACTGCTTCATCAACTTCAACACTTGGTTTTGATTTATTGTTTTTATTTTTATAAGTTTCAACAATGTATTTACGTACAATATGACCTAATTGGCGATCTAATTCACGTACGCCTGCTTCTTTAGTGTAATGATTAATAATAAAATCTAAAGCATCATCATTAAAAATAAGTTCATTTTCATTTAGTTTTGCATCAGTGAAAATTCGTTTTAATAAATGTGATTTGGCAATTTCACGTTTTTCAATTGCTGTATAACTTGATAATTCAATTACTTCTAAACGATCAATTAAAGCATAAGGAATTTGTTGATAATAATTAGCTGTAGCCATAAACATTACTTTGCTTAAATCATATTCTTCTTCAATATAGTTATCTGAGAAGTTTTTGTTTTGTTCTGGGTCTAATACTTCAAGCATTGCAGCAGCTGGATCACCGCGTTGATCAGATGTCATTTTATCAATTTCATCTAATAAGAATAATGGGTTAACAACTCCAGCTTTTTTCATTCCTTTAATAATACGTCCTGGCATTGCTCCAACATAAGTTTTACGATGTCCACGAATTTCAGATTCATCTCTTACTCCACCTAGACTTACTTTAACAAATTTCTTGTTTAAAGCTTGTGCAATTGAAGTAACAAGTGATGTTTTACCAACCCCTGGCGGACCAACTAAACAAATAATTGGGCCTTTAAGATTAGGGTTACGCATACGTAATGCTAAATATTCTAAAATTCTTTCTTTTACTTTTTCAATACCATAGTGATTATCATCTAAATGAGTTCGAACAGACATTAAATCAGTATTATCAACACCTTGCTGTGTTCATGGTAAATCCAATAATCAATCAAGATATGATTTAATTACTGATGATTCATTTGATGACATTGCACTTTCAAAACGATTTAATTCTGCTAAAGCACGTTCTCTAACATTTGGTGGTAATTCTAATTGTTCAATCTTAGCACGAATTTTATCAGCATCTTCTTCGCGACTACTTAATTCGCCCAATTGTTCTTTAACAACTTTTAGTTTTTCACGCAAGAAAAATTCACGTTGTTGCTTTTGCAGATTATTATTAATCTTATCTGCAATCATTTTTTCAACTTCTTCTTCAATAACTCGTTTATCCACTAATTGATCAAATAAGAAATGTAAAATTGTTTCATGAACTAGTAATAAATTAGGTTGTAATAAAATGTTAATTCGATCTTTAATAGTTTTTTCTTTAATTTCACCATCATAATCATTAATATAAGTCGCAGCTGCTAGATAAGCAAATTTTTCTTTTTCAAGTGAAATTAAAGCATGCATATTTTCAAAAGTAATATCTTTATGTTTTGTGCGCTTGTTGATTGTATTAAAAATTTCAGAGTTAATTTCATTAATTGCTACTTCATCCTTAGTTGATAAAATAGGATTTGTAATCACATCTTCATATTCATATTCGATAGCATCAATAACTTCGCTATCACTATTAATATAAACTGCTTTAATCCCCTCAACTTCGATTGAATAACCATCATCAAAATTATCTACAATAGATTTAATTTTAACTAATGTTCCTACTTTATATAATTCATCAAAATTAACAACTTCATCAGTATCAATATTTTTTTGTGAAATAACAATAATTTCTTTACTTGAAGATTGCTTTGCTAAATCAATTGCTTGAATTGATTTAGGACGCCCTACTTCAATTGTTGTTGTTTCATAAGGCAAAACAACAATTGCTCGTGATATTAGGATAGGTTTTTTCATTAACAACCTCTTTTCTAATGTTTATAGTATTAAGATATTATAACAAAAAATAAATAAAAATTAGCAAACTATTGTTAAGAGTGCTAATTTTTATCACTTAATTATTTTTTGCTAGCAACTTTTTTAGTATTTGACGTTTTTGCTTTTGCTACTTTTGGTTTATCTTCTTGTTTTGAAAGTGTAGAAGCAGTGTCTTTTGGCTGATTATTTTTATTTAAATCAATTAAGTAGTTAACAACTTTTTTGTGTAGTAAGAACTCTTTAACAGCATCAGGATTTTGTGATAATCGTTCAATAATAGCTTCTTCTTCACCTTGATATAGTTTAGCCATTTCAGCAATACGTTCTTTGACTTCATCATCAGAAACAACAATTTTTTGATTTTCAGCGATATCATCAACTAACAATGCTAAAGCAATTGTTTCTTTAGCTTGTTTTACTAAATCTTCTTGAAATTGTGATTCTGATTTTTTACTAAATTCTAAGTATTGTTTTAAATCAATTTTGTATTGTGATAGTTGTGATATAACTTGTTGTTTTAAAGTTGAAACTTCACGATCAATTAATGATTGAGGAATTGGTGTTACTTTTGCTTTAGCTAATAATTGTTGAGCAATTTCTAATCAAGCACGTTCGCTATTTCTTTCTTGTTTTGCTAAAACAATTTGATTATGGATATAATCTTTTAATTCTTGAACTGTATTAACATTTGGTAAATTAAATGATTTAGCAAATTCATCATTTAATTCTTGTGGCTTAACACTTGTAATTTCTTTGATTAATACTTCAAATACTGCTGATCTACCAGCTAAATCAGTTGCATGATAGTCATCTGGGAATTTAACTTCAAGATTTTTTTGTTCGCCTACCTTTAAACCAATCATTTGGTCTTCAAAACCTGGGATAAATTGATTAGAACCGATTGTTAACAAATGATCTTTAGCACTTCCGCCTTGGAAAGGTACATTATCAATCATTCCTTTAAAATCAAAACGAACTTCATCACCTTTTTCGATTAATTCGTTTTCATCTTTAACACGACGCTGTGATTTAGAACTTAATGCATGTTCAATCTCAGCATTAACTTCATGATCAAAAGCTTCGTTAACGATTGGTGTTAAAACTAAATCATTATAGCTATCAATTGTTGCTACAGGATATAAGTCATAAACAATTTTTAGTGTAAGTTCACCATCTTTAAAATCTAATATATCGATACTTGGAGTATCAACAGTTTCTGAATTATCACTTGTAAATGATTCATCTTGTTCTAAAAAAGTTAAAGCTTGAGGTACTAAATCGTTTGTTGTAGTTTCAAAAACTTCAATTTCATTAACATGTTTTTTTGCTTCTTCAACTGGAACTTTTCCTGGACGAAAGCCTGGAATTTTTAATTTTGAAGCTGTTTTTTTTGCGACTTTTTCAAATGCTTCATTATGCTTTTTTTCTCACTCTGATTTTTCAATTAAAACTTGAAATTCAATCGAATTTTCATTTTTAATCTTATTTAATAATTTCATATATTCCACCAAATAATGTTATTTTACTATTTTATATAGTAATAAAAATTTACGTAATATTTTTATATTTTAGCATTTATCAATAATTTTTTATTAGTTAGTTGTTTCATCAATCGGATTAAATTCTTTAATTTCTTTATTTAATCGTGGTAATTCAGTTAAATTTCTAATTCCAAATAAATCATAAAATTTTTGACTAACAGTGTATAAGATTGGATGCCCAGGTGTATCTTGACGCCCAGCTTCTACAATTAAATTTAATTTTAAAAGCGCATCAATTGATGGTTTGGGATCACGATCACGAATTGCTTGAATTTTAGCACGTGTTGTTGGTTGATTATAAGCAATAATGGCAAGTGTTTCTAAATTTCTTTGACTTAATGGTGTTTTAAAACTTGTAGTTACAAACTTTGATAAAGCATCTTTATTTTTAGATTGTGTTAATAATTTAAACTTATCGCCAAATTGCACCAAAATTAAACCCGAATCGTCAGCATCATAATCTTTTTGTAATTCATTTAAAATTAATTTAATTTGCGAACTTTCTCCCAAGCCTGTTGTTCTTTTTAAATCTTGTAAAGATACGCCTTCTTCACCTGCCAAAAATAATGTTGAATCAATAATAGATTTAATATTTACAATTTGTTTTTGATCTAAATCATTTAAGTTAAACGAATTACGAAATGAAACACTATTTTGTTTTATACTCTTAGGTTTTTTAGTTGAATTATTAAAGTCATTTTTAAATTCAACTTTTTGAGCTTCTGCTTGTTGTTCATCTATATAATCATCTAAACCCTTTGGTTTAAATATTTTATTAAAATCATTTTGTGGTTTTAATTTTTCACGCAATATTTTATTGTTATTTTTAACTAATCGATTTTCTAAAAATTCGTTATCAATTTCATCATAATTGCTTTTTTCTACTTTTTTTTGTATTAATTTAGAATTAACGAATTCTAAAAATTCTTTGCCAGATAATGCTTTGGGTTGATTTATAGTTTCTTTATATAAACCAACTTGTCCATGATTATTTATTTCATTATCTTTTTCTAAAAACAAACGTGTTTTATGATTATTTCGTTTTTTTTGATAGACTTGTTGATTGTTGTCAATGATTTCATCATCAATATCAGCTCAATCCAATTCTAAGTCGTTTTCATCTTCATCATTTTTTACAGATACATTATGTAATGTATATTTGGCTAAATCTAATTCATCATTTAATGAATTCTTTTTATTTTTTTTATCATTACTCATTGTGTTCACCTTTAAAATTAATAATTACATCTTATGTTAAATCGTTTGTTAAATTTTTAGCTTGTTCTATGCTACTAGAATTATAATCATCAATAATTTTTTCATTATTAATTTTTAGTAAATAATCGTTTTCTATTTCTTCAAATAAAATTTCATTACGATTAATTAAAATTAAAATGATTAAAAACATCATGACAAAAAAACGTTTGTTTTTATCAACACTTGCTTGTACATTAAAAAAACTAAACATACTTGCTTGTTGATTGGGAGATTGGTTTAAATAATTTAATAATAATCATTCTAATTGATTAATATCGTATTCTTGAACTTTAATTTCATCAATCTCATAATTTTTTAATTCATTTTCATAAATAATTTTATCCATAATATTTTTTAAAATTATGGGATCTAAACAATTTGGCAAAGGTTTATAAACGACATCTTCTGAATAAAATGGTTCATAATCTTGTTGTGGTAAATCAATCATAGTTGCTCTAAAATCAAGACGTTGTTTTAAATGTTCGGTCAAATTTTTATAACCATTATATTCAATTAAACGATCAATTAAATTTTGACGATCTTCTTCAATATTTAAAATTTGTTTTTCATCGATACTTGGCATTAACATTCTTGTTTTAAGTTCAATTAAATATGAAGCCATTGCTAAGTGATCGCCTAAAACATCAATATCAATTGTTTTGATTAGTTGATTAACAAAATTAAGATATTGTTTTGATAATTCTAAAATATCTAAATTATTAATGTCTAAACGTTTTTGTTTAATTAGAACACATAATGTATCTAATGGACCATTAAAATCAATAAATTTATATTCAAATAAACTATTTTGCATTTGGTTTTGACTCATTTTATTCACCAAAGATTATTATATTAAACTTATAAATAATTTTATAAGATTTACTTTAAAAATGTGCTTTTATATAAATAAAATAACAATAAATTCAATAAACATTTTAATTTGTTTAAAGTTCTTTATTGTTATTAATAAAAATTAATTTGTTTTAATTGTTGATTTTAATAATTCATCATAGTTTTTTTTAATGTTTGTTTGAATCCTACGCATTAAAATATCTTTGTTTACATTAATGTAATTAAATGAATGAATTGGTTCTAAAAAACTAACTTTGATATGTTGCGTTTTAAAGGGATTATTTCTTAATTTTTGTTTTTTATCATCTTTTGATTCAAATGATCCTTGTGAATTAAAAATAACAAAGGGTTGAATTGAAGATAATGTATTATAAGCAGCAGTTAAAGTACCTGATTTAAATTCATTAAACTCATGGCTAAAATTTCGTGTACCTTCTGGAAAAATAACTAATCCTCGATAAGTTTGTTTTAAAGCATTAACTTGTTCATCAATCGTTGAAATTGCTTGTCGTAAATTATTACGGTCAATATAAATTACATCAATTAAATTAAATAAAAACTTTAAAAAAGATTTTTGTAATTCGATTTTAGCAACAAAGCGCACATTATGTGGGCTAATTTGATAAAGCGCTTTTAGTAAAACTAGCGGGTCACCATTTGATTTATGATTACCAATATATAACATACTTTTGATGCTAACATTTTCTTTACCAATTAAATCAACTTTAATATTTTTTAAATATAAGACTGCATCAATAATTGCCATAATCTTTTTATAACGATCATTAACATTAACAGCTTCAGGATCGTTTTTATATTTTTTAGCCATTATTGCTGCTAAAATCATTTGAACAATTATGTATAATGCTACAAAAGGATATGCAACAAATCATAGTAAGTTTTTAAAAAAATTCATTTTATCACCATTAATTATTTTATAAATATATCAACAATTATTTTTTATAATCGTTAATTAATACTTAATTCTAGTTTATTAATATCTTTAAGCATTAATTGCTTACTATTATCATTAGTAATTAAACTTGCTTTTACAATAATTAAATCACCATCATTAAGATTTTTTAGATCAATATGATCATTATTATATAACGTTATGATTTTAGCTTCATCACTAACTGGATCATCACCTAAATAAGTTAATAATTCAATCACTTCTTCATTGTTTTTCTTTAAAACTATGTATCCACTAAAAACATAATCATTTTCATTAATTAAATTAATATCAAAATTCATAAATATATACACCTCATAAATAAATTATGAAATATATAAATAAATGAAAGTTTTAATTTTATTCATTCTTTTTTATTAAAAATTTAGCTTTTTTTGATTTTATTTAAATAAATTTCATACAAATGTGCAACACATTGATCTAAATTCATATTATCATTAAAAATTTCAATAGCATCAATTGCTTTTTTAAGTGGAGCAATGTCACGAGTCATATCACGATAATCACGTTCTTTAATATCGTTATATATTGATTCATAATCTAATTTTTCAATATCTTTATTTTGAGCTAAGCGTCGTTTAGCACGTGTTTGAATACTTGTATTTAAATAAAATTTAAGATCTGCATCAACTAAAACAATACTTCCAATATCCCGCCCATCCATAACAACATTGTTTTCGCTAGCAATTTTGCGTTGTTCATTAGTTGCTAAATCACGAATTTTTGCATTAGCAGCTACAACACTAGCAAGCATAGCAACATCATTACTTCTTAAAATATCACTAACATCTTGATCATCGATTTTAACATCATCACCATTAAAAATAAAACGAGCATTTTTAATAGCTTCAATACATGCTGTTTCATTAGTGTTAATATCTAAGTTATTTTCATTCAAAAAATAAGCATAAGCACGATACATTAAGCCGGTATTAATATATAAAAAACCTAATTTATTAGCCAATCCTTTTGCTGCTGTACTTTTTCCAGAACCTGATGGTCCATCAATAGCGACGTTAATATATTTTTTCATTAATTAAATAACTCCTGCAATTAATAGTGCACATACAATAACGATAATAAATAAACATAATAAACAAAAACCTAAAATAGTGAAAATAATAATTTTCGTATTAAATTTTGATTCAAATGGCATTTGATGATTTAAAGTTTGAATTTTAGGATCATCCATTGTAATTTTAAAATGTTCGTATGCATCATAATTTTTTAAGCTATATTTTTCAAATTCACTACTAATTAAATTTAGTTTATTATTATTTTTAATATAAAATTCACTATCTTTTGCTTGAACTTGAATGTTAACTTGATTTAATTCAAGGATAATTTCGCTAATTTGTTTTGTATTATAAGCACTAACTAAATCTTGAATTTGTGAAATCACATATGGTGTAATATTTTTATAATCAAATTTAGAATCATTAAATAACTTTTGGTCTTTAATTTCTTTAAAGTTAATTCAATCAAGTTTTTTGATTTTATTTTCAAGATCTTCTAAACTTTGCTTTTGGACTTTAATCAAAGCATAAAATTTATTTAATTCATTAATTGTTAATCTTGTTTTAGCATGAATTTGTTGACGATTCATTATTAAATTTCCCAATACTTAATTATTAAAATATTCTATAATAGTGCTTTTATAATTTAAAGAATTTAGCTTTATAAGAAATGACATTACCACTAATCATTTCAAATAAATCAATAATTGAATCTGTTGGATTCTCAACTTTATTTAATTGATTAATTTTTTTATTTAATCCAAAAACATGAATTGTAAACAAACCACTTTCAATATTAGCATCATTGTCTTTTAAAATTAATAACTCATTACCTAAATGTTCATATTTTGAAGGACTAATATCACTAAAAGCGTGGTTTAATTTATAAGAATTATTGAATTTAATTCGTTTATTACTCTTTTTTTCAACAATATGAGCATAGTTGATAATTGGACGACCATATTTTTTAAATGTATGGTTTGAGCTAATAATAACTGCGTATGATAAAGCATCACTAGAATCAATAATTTTAATTTTTGCTTGTTCTAAATCTTGAAAATTATTTAATTGTGTTTCATCATAAACATTTTTTTCAATATCATCAACAATTACATCTTCAATTACATGATATTCATTTTTAGCGTCAGTAAATAAATATGGGTGTTTGTGTTCTAATGAACCAACAACTAATTCATTATTTTCAAAACTAATTTGTGGAGCATAAACATAAGTAGAGCCCATTGCAATAATTTTTGCTTCATTTAGTTTTGCTTCAAAATCATCTAAATATAAAATTTTGTTTCGGTTCGTTGACATTTTGTGATGTACAGCATAAATTTTAATTTCATATTTATGTGCTTTGTTTGGTGGGCAAGGAGGGAAGTAATTATTTGCGACATCAGTTTGATAATTTGCATCCACTGTTGAGTGTGTGAAATGTTTTGAAGTTGAATTTTCACCTTGATATAAATTAGCATAACCTAAATTTGCGACATTTAACTCTAATTGTGGTTCAAAAATATTTAAAGCATATCAATGAACAAATGGTGCACCACCAACTGCTTCATAATCAATAATTGCAACTGCATAGCTTGCTGCTTCAAGTACTGGTGATCAACGCATTTGAGGTGAAATGTTATTTAAACCATAGCTTTGTTCATCAAAATTGTTAAACTCATCTAAACCTTTGATTTCGATTTTAATTTGTTCGCCTTCTTTAATTTGTTTTAAAAATTTATCTTCTACCATATACTTAAATTTTCCTTCATATTTCTTCTTTAAAAGTATAAGTTATACAAACTAACTTATACATTATTATATAACAATAACCAATGGTTAATACGCCATTGGTTATTAAAAATTAATTATTTTTTTGTTGAGTCATCAGTTACAGTTGCTTCTGTGACATCGTCTTTTTGATTATTTGGATCTTGCTGTTGAGTTTGTTGCGCAAATTTTGCTGCATTAGCCAATAAATCTTCAACTTTTTTAACTTCAGCTTCTAGTTTTGTATAATCTTGAGCATCACGAGCATTTGTTAATTCTTCAATTTGTTTATTAAATGCATCTTTTTGTTCTTGAGGTACATTTTCAGTTTTTACAACTTGTTCTAATTGATTAATTAAACTATCAGCACGATTTACTAATTCACGTTCATGTTTTACTTTAGCATCTTTTTCTTTGTTTTCTTCAGCTTCTTTAATCATTTTGTCAATTTCTTCTTGACTTAAACCTTGTGAGTCTTTAATTGTAATTGATGTTTCTTTTTGAGTTTTTAAATCTTTTGCATTAACACTCATGATTCCATTAGCATCAATATTGAATTTAATTTCTATTTGTGGAACACCACGTGGTGCAGGTTCAATTCCACTTAATTCAAAATTCCCTAATAATTTGTTATCTGCAGCTAATGAACGTTCACCTTGAACAATTCTTATATCAACACTTGGTTGATTATCAGCAGCTGTTGAGAAAACTTGTGATTTGCTTACTGGAATTTTTGTATTTCTTGGAATTAAAGGTGTTGCCACACCGCCCATTGTTTCGATTGATAAAGTAAGTGGAGTTACATCAAGTAATAAAATATCATCAATTTCTCCAGCTAATACCCCACCTTGAATAGCTGCACCGATCGCAACAACTTCATCAGGATTTAATGAATGATTTGGTTCTTTGCCCGTTAATTCTTTAACTAAATTTTGTACAGCTGGCATACGTGTTGAACCACCAACCATTAAAACTTGGTCAATATCAGCAAGTGATAGTTTAGATTCTTTCATTGCATCTAAAACAGGTTTTTTTAATCTTTCAATTAAATTTTTAGTTAAATTGTCGAATGTTGCACGATTTAATTCTTTTTCAAAATTAATTGGTTGACCAGAACTATCCATTGCAATAAAAGGTAATGAAATAGTTGTTGTGTTTACGCCCGATAATTCAATTTTAGCTTTTTCAGCAGCATCTTTTAAACGTTGCATAGCCATTTTGTTTTTACTTAAATCAATATTAAATTCATCAGCAATTGATTTTAATAATCAATTAATAATAACTTGATCTCAATCGTCCCCACCTAAATGGTTATCACCACTTGTTGATAATACTTCAAATGTGCCATCTGCCATATCTAAAACTGATACGTCAAATGTACCCCCACCTAAGTCGAATACTAAGATTTTTTGTTCTTTATCTAATTTATCAATACCATAAGCTAAAGCAGCAGCTGTTGGTTCGTTAATAATTCTTTCAACAGTCAATCCTGCAATGATCCCTGCATTTTTTGTAGCTTGACGTTGTGCATCATCAAAGTATGCTGGAACTGTAATAACAGCTTTATTAATTTTTGTTCCTAATTTCTTTTCTGCATAATCTTTAATATAGCTTAAAATTTTTGCTGAAATTTCTTCTGGAGTATATTCTTTATTTAAAATTGTTACTTTTTCTTTTGTCCCCATTAAACGTTTAATAGATGAAACAGTATTTGGATTAGTTATTTGTTTACGTTTTGCAGCATCTCCAACTAATACTTCATCACCATTAAATGAAACTACAGATGGAACTGTACGTTTTCCTTCTGGATTTTCTAAAACAATTGGCTTTTTATTTTCAATCACAGCCACACATGAATTTGTTGTACCTAAATCAATTCCTAAAATAATTTCTTTTGCCATAAATATCATTCTCCTTCTAAACATATACCATATTTGAAAGTATAAGATATTATATATCATTTTTTGGCACTTGTCAATATTGAGTGCTAATTTTATAAAAATAATTTGTTTTATTAAAAAATAAAAACAATCCAATTGAATTTAATTTTCAATATAGATTGCTTTTTTTTATTACATACTTACTTTTCGTAATCAAGTACACAATTCTTGTTCTGTTTGTTCATCTAATTCTATTTTGTTACTAATTGTAATAAAATAACCATCATTATCTACTAAAAAACTAAACTCACTTCGATTTAAATTTGCATTAGTTACAATTGTGTCTAATTCTTTTAAATAAATTTGAAGCATTTTATTTTCTTCTTTTTTTAAATCATCATCACTAAAATCAAGAATGTCATTAATTGATCAATCACTATGATCTTCAAAATTTGATAATAAAAGATTGTCGAATGTACGTAAAAAATACTTTAAACTAATGTCTTTTTCTAATTGTTTTCGTTTTAAAATATATAAACAAATAAAGGGATATTCGTATTCAATATACTCTTGATATGGAACAGGAATAACATGCGTACGTCCATGTGCATAAACTGGCACAGCATCGACACGATCATAAACATGATAGCTTTTAATATTAAATTGTGCTTTATTAATACCAAATCGTATTTGACTATTAACTAATTTTGCAAAAGGAATAACTTTACAATCATTAATAAAAGCAATTTGATTTTTTAAAAAAAGCTTTGTTGAAATTGATGAAGGTGTTAATTCGTTTTGATTGGCATAATAATAGTTTTCATAATCATAATTATCACCAATTTTATAACTATTATTATTTATATATCATTCCCGAGCAATCACGCTTGATAAACTTGTTGTTGTTAAATACAAAATATATTTTTCAAGAATTTTTGTTAATTGATATTTTAAAGTATTTAAGTTTGTTTGTAAATCAGCGTTTATATTTGTATCAATTAAAAAATCACAAGTTTTTGCATAACTTTCATTAGTTAATAAATTTATAAAATATGGTTTTATATTATTAGTTGATAATTCATCATTAATAACAAGTGATGTTGTTGTTTTTGTAAACATAGGTACCATTTTATCTTCTTGTTTTAAATACTTAGCAAAGTTTTCATAATTTTCTTGACTAAATGGTGTAAAAAACTCTAACATCTTTGTATCAAATTGTAAATTTTGTGTCGAAATTCCTAAACCATAGTATTTTGAAAATTCTAAATTAGCAAAAATACTTTTTGATCGTGAATTAACACTTTGGGAATAAGTTGAAAAATTAAATTCTGGAGCATAATTAGTTTTATGAATAAAATTGCTACGAAGATCAACAAATGGTGTTGGTTCTTTATGATGAGCCACAAGAGTTTCACTAATAATTTCATCACCTCTTCGATAAGAAATTTGAATTGTACCACTTGTAATAACATCTTTGATTGAAAATTCTTTATAGTAAACTAAAAAAGTGTCTGTACTTTTAAATTTAACTTCTATTCCTCCAAAAAATCCAACAAATTTTGCATCATGTGAAATAGTTAAATCTGTTGGTTTAATATTTTCATATTGGATTTCTGGCATTAAATATAAACCATTTTTAGCAAAAATTTGTTGTGAGATTTTATAAAGATTAACTTGCATTAAAACATTATAAACATATAGATTTTTATGCTTATTACATGTATTGATTTCATGAACTTTTTCGTTTTCAAAGTTTTTAAAATTTTTAATAATTTTGCGATTTTTTAAATAAAAATGTAAAAAGAACAAACCCACAATAATAACAAAACAAATACCAATCAAAATATTGCAAAAAATTCTTTGGTTAATTTTTTCACTTTTTTTACGTTGTTTAATATTGCCTTGTAATTCTTTAATTTTTTTAGTTAATTCATTAATTTCATTAATATTATCTTCTTGACCTTTTAATTGTTGATTTATTATCTTATCAAGATCATTATTTAAAGTTTTTTTGAATCCATCAAAAAATCCATTTATAGGATTTTGAATTAATTGTTTTGTTTTTTGTTTATCAATCATAATAAATACTATCTCTTATGTAATTACTTATATTTTAATAATACTACAAAAATATTCGCCAATCCTATACGTTATTTAAAATAATTTAAAAATAAAAACAAAGTTGTTAATTTGCCGATTCCACCAGGAACAGGAGTGTATTTAATGTTTCTATTAGATACATCATTTTGATCAATTAAAAAAGATCCACACAGCTTATTATTAACATATTCTGTCGTAACATCAATTAAATAAGAATTGTTACTTAAATCATTAGAACTAAAAATATGCGCTTTATTAACACAACTAATAATAAAGTTAGATTGTTTAATAATTGCTAATGGTTTTTTGGTTTGAGAGTGAATAACTTTAATACTATTGTTTTTAACATTTAATAATTTATATAAATAGTTTCCTAAATAAATAGAACGTCCAATAATACAAATTCTATAATTTACTAAATCAATATCTAATGCTTGAATTAATGCTAAAATGGCATTGATTGTTGCTGGATGATAAATAATTTGATTTCTTTGATGATCTAAAAATAAATGAGAATTAATTCCATCAAGATCATTTTCAAAAGTTAAATATTGAAAATAGTTTTGTTCTAAATGCTTATTTGATAAAGGAAATTCAAAAAATAAAAAATCGGTGTTATCTTGTTTTAGCTTTGCTAAAAATTGGTGATTGTCTTGAATTTTGTACGCATTTAAATCATAAATAATAACGTCAACACAAAATAATTTAGCATATTTTAGTTTTGATTGAATATATGCACTATTAAAATTAACTAAGTCTGAATCATAAAAAACATAAATTTTTTTGTGATTTTTATTTTTTTTATTTAATAATTCATTAAGTATTTTTTCGTATAAAAAATTGATTTTTAATTTCATTTTAAAATAAAAAGGCTTTCATTATTAAAAGCCTTTTTCCATTTCTTTATAAAATTTAGAATGATTATTTAGGAGTAATTTCTTGATCATTAACAAAAACTTTAACACCACTAAATTTATTATCTTTTGAATTAAGTTCTAATTCGTATTTTGGTTCAATAATTGTTTTAATAACTTTTGTTTTATTAACAACTTGATTTTCGTTTGTAGTATTTTCTTCTAAACCATCTAAGATAACATCAGCATTAAAATCATAATTATCATATTTTAAAGCTTCAACTTTAGCTAATAAGTATGTTTGTTTTTCAATTCGATTTAAAACATCAAAATAAACAGCATAACTTGAAAGTGGGTGTTTTAATTCTTGTAATTTTAAACGTAATTCACTTAATGTTTTATAATGTTCAATTAAGAATTTTAAAATTACAATTTCAGAACCTAAACCATACATAAATTTAACACGCAAATCATATAAAGCTTTGAAGTAATTTTTTTCATCTTTGAAATGTCCATTAATACGATAACGATTTAAAGTGGCACGTTTTGTATAATTTTCAGTTCGAATTAATTCTTGATGATTTAATAAATCTTCTAAATCATTAATAATGCCAATTTCACTTGAAATAAATAAAGCTATTTTTTTAAAGTTATCTCAATTACCATTTGAATCTAGTTCAAATAATTCATTGTTTTTTAGTAATGCATCACGTTCTTTTTGAAGAATATCATTACGTTTAGATAAATGATTTTGTGAAGCTTGTGTACGTTGTTTTTCGAATTCTTCAATAATTTTATTTTTAATTTTAACTTGTCGTCTTGTTAAAAAACTATCTTCATTTGTTAATGATTTAGCCTTTAATTTATTTTCTTGCATTTCATCAATTTGTACTAAATCTTGTTCAAATTTAAAATTGATTTCACCTAAAAGTTCGATTTTTCATTCATCAATGATTTGTTCACAAATTTTTTCTACTTCTTTTAAATGAGTATTTAATAATTCTTCATTTTTAGTAACAATTTCATTTGTATTTACATTTTGAATCTTTTGATAATCTTCAATTAATTGATTTGAAACATTAGTATATAAATCATCAACTTTGTTTTCTAATGCTTTAGTATATTCTTCAATTTTGTTAACTTTAATACTATTATTCAAAATAACTAATTGTTTTATCTTTTTTTGCTCGTAATCATTACTTAATAAAGGATTAAAAATATCATTTAAGCTAATATCTGATGCTAAAACTTCTTTAGCTTCTTGTTCGTTTTTAACAAAAACTACTTGGTCACGTCTTTGGATTGAATCATTTTTTTTATTAGTTAATAAATCGACTATTTGATTAGTTTTATTCATGATTAATAATTCCTTTTTCTCTATTTATCTTTTTTTGAACTAAATCATGTTCAAAACTTCTTCTTTTGTTTAGGTTTATTATTATTTAATTCATTCAATAAACGTTCAGTTTCATCGTTAATTTCTTGTGTTTTAATTTCAAAATCAGCCGGTGTTAATTCAATTTGTGATGATAAATCATTATTTTGTTCATAATCGTTAAAATTAACGTTTGATTCTAATGAAGGTGATGAAGAATTTTCATCAACATTTTCAATTTTAGAATCGTCAAGATCATTATTTTCTAAAACAACTTGATTAAATGAATCATCTTGTAATTCATTAACACTTGCTGGTTCAAAATCATTTAATGTATCATTTGTTTGAACTTGTGGTTCATAAGTTTGTTCAACACTTATAGCACCAGTATCTATTTTATTATTTAAATTTTTGTCATCAAGTTCTTCATCAACAATTGCATTTTGTTCATTCGCTACTTCTGCTTCTTGAACTTGTGATTGGTGTACTTGTTCGATATGATTTACATTATTTTCTAAATCATCTTCTAGATTTTTGTCATCAACAATTACGTCATTATCAACTACAACTGAATTTAATCGTGCTTGTAATTTATCATCTTCTTCATGTGAATTAACAATTTCATCTAAACGCATTTGAATTGCTGAAAGATCTTTTTTAGGTTTGTTTTCTTCTTCAACTAATTGTTCTTGATCAACTTTGTTAGTTTCAAGTACCTCTTGAGGTTCTACTACATCTTGAACTTCTTCTACTTCTACTTGTTGTTCTTGTTTTACTTCAATAGGTTGAGTTGGTTCATCAATTTCAATATCAACAACTGTATGATCTTCATTTTCTAGTTTTACATCATCAATTGGTGTTTCATTAATAAAATCATTGATTGATAATTCTTCGTTGATTTGTTCATCACTTTGCGTGCTTTCTACACTTTCTAAAGTATCATCAACTTGTTGTTCAACAACTTCAATTTCTTCTTCAGCTTTTTGTTGTTCTAAAATATTATTTTTTAATGCTTCTTGTTTAATTGCATATGGATCATCATTTTTAACAACTTCATATCCTGCCATTAAAAAATCTACACGATTTTCAACATCAACCATAAATGGAGTTTCGTGGTGACGTGGATAACTACGTGGTTTTAAATATCCTGATTTTTCATCGACTACTACTTGTTCTTCTTTATTGTTGATATTTGTTTGTTGTTCGTTTTCGCAAACTTCATCAAAACAATTAATTGCACCAGCACTATAAAATTCTTTTTCTAAATTAGCTTGTTGTTCATCACTTAATTGTGAACATTCAAATTTTTTAAGTTCAGCAATTTTAATTGGTTCATTAGTTTTTGAAGTTTGTTGACTTGTTTGTTTAGTATGTAAAACATCATATTCAACATCATCAAAATCAATTGACTCATCAACTAGTTGACGTGAATTTTTAATAAAATTACGTCTTGATTCATAATCATAACGTTGGAATGAAAATGGTAGATATTCTAAATCATCAACTAATAATTGACGAATACTTATTTTGTTTTGGTCATCTTTTAAAACATTGTCAAAATCTAATTCAAGTAATGATGATTTTAAATAAATTAAAATTTGAAGAATATCTAAATTTGATTCAAGGGTTGCTTTTTTGTCATAAAATTGGTCATAGTCTAATTCGTTTTGACCATGTTTACTTAAATTATGAATTTGTTTACTAATTCGTGCATTACTAAAATGTAATTCTTGTATTCACAAATCGTATTTAGTTTTTAAATTAACAATCTCTTCATTTGTTAATTGTTTTCTTTTAAAATCATCACCAACAAATGCATCTAGACCATCATTAGTTCAAAATTCTTTATTAATTAAATATTGACGAGTTTTTGTATAAACTAATTGTTCGTACTCATCTAAATTACTAACTGCTACTTTGGCAAATTGATAATGATCTAAAATATCAAGATCTATTGCTTTAAATTGTTGTAAATTATTAAAATAAGCATAACCCTTACTAATAGCTTTATCCAAATAAAACTCATCTCTTATATCATTAATTAAATCAACATTTAATTTTTGATCATCTAAAAAAATCTCTTGTGCTAAAGGGTTATTAATCCCTAGTTTTTGAGCTTGCTTTACATTCAAAAACAAAGTCTTATTGTTTTTTAATTTTTCTATCATTGTTTTCACCCTTAAATTAATATAAAACATTATTTAAAATTATACATTAATAGCATATGTCTAAGGTGAATTATATCTAAAAATAAAAAAAATAACAACCGATAAAGTTGTTATTAGCCTAACTTAATGCCAATCGCAATGGCAATTGTAATAATGATACCAATTACAATAAACATTGTTGTCGTTGTAATAATTAAATTAATTGAAAAGTTTTTACCACTTTTTTTAATTTTTGATTCAGTATATTTAACAACACTTGGAATATTTAAAACTTTTGTTAATTGGTTATTTTTATCATTAAAAAAGTCGTTTGTAGTTGGTTTTTGTTGATTTTCATCAAGATTGTTGGTTTGTTTATCACTATTGTTCATCATAAAAAATTACTTGATTGATAACTTAATACTTCTATAAGTTTTGCAATCACGACAAGCTCTATGAGGTAGTAATGCTTTACCACATTCATTACATGCTACTGTATTAGAAACTGTAAGGTGATCGTGACTACGACGCATTCCTTTTCTTGATTTACTTACTCTTCTTTGTTGTACAGCCATATTATCGCCTCATTTCTAGTTTGTGTATTTCATAAGCTATTGGATTTTATAACATTTATAAATTATATATGATTTTATTGTTTTTTAATATCTTTTTTTTATAAAATTGTTGGAATAATGAAACCAACTCCTACACATAATCTATAATAGTAATATGTTTAAATAATTTAAGGCTTTAAAATATGAATGCTAAATCCCCGATTCTTGTATTAATTGCAGGTGCTTCTGGCTCTGGAAAGACAACTTTTGCCAATGAAATTGTTGCAAGAATTCCTCAAAATACAACAAGCGTTATTATTTGTCAAGACTCTTATTATATTTCTAATTCACAATTAAATAAAAACGAGCGTCGTTTAATTAATTATGATCATCCAAGTAGTTTTGAATGAGATTTAATGCGAGAGCAATTAAGTGACATTAAAAAACGTAAAAAAATTAAAGTACCAATCTATGATTATAAAACTGAGATTCGCTTAGATAAAACAATTGATATTAGTGATGTTGATGTTATAGTTTTTGAAGGTATTTATGCGATTTATGATGATGTCATTAATCAAATAGCTGATTTAAAAATTTTTATTGAAACACCAAAAGATGAATGTTTAATTCGGCGAATCCTTCGAGATGTTAACGAACGTAATCGATCATTTGAATCTGTAATTACTCAATGACGTAGCACTGTTAGCCCTATGTATGATCAATTTGTTGAGCCAAGTAAAAAGAATGCTAATGTTAGTGTGCTATGAAATGAACACAATCGTGTTGCATTACATTTAATTCATAAATGAATCAATAATATACATTAAAATATAGCAATTAATTTAATTTTAAATTATGTCATATTATTATAAAAGTAAATTTAGAATTACAGATCATGCATTAGCTCGTTTTCGAGAACGTGCAGCATCCACTGATGTTAACATTAAAAATCTAAGTGACACATTCATCATCCCAATTATTAATGAGCGGATTTTAGGTATTCGTCCTTTAAATTCTTTAAATGATAATTTTCATATTTATATGGACCCTAAAAATAAAGGTTATTATTTTTTAGTCGACAAATATACAAATACAATTATTTCTTATACTAAACGCACTAATAAAAATGATTTTTATCACATCAAAAAAGTGAAATAAATTTTATTTTTTAATGCTTTCATTTGTGCATATTAATTTGTTTAATATTTAAAAAAACATAATCAAATGCACTAATAATTGAAGATAATAAAATGATATAAATTGGTGTTTTAATACTTTCTTTAATGATACGTGGTAATAAATAATAATTAACACCATATTTTAAATAATTCGTAATTGGAACTTTTATATATTTTAAATACGCTACACTTACATAAGGTCCTAGCGCAAATGAAAATAACATTGTAGAAAAAATCGCTAATAATGAACAATAAATAAAATTAACTAATTGTACTTTCGAACGATTTTTATTACGTAAATAATAAATGATAACAAAAGCTTCGACAAGTAAAACAAATGTAGCTAAAAAAGCAATTGCTAAATATTTAAAAATACTAATTCAATCTTCATTAATTTCTTTATCACGTTTTTTAAGAATGCTAAATAAAGAATTTTTTCCATCATTAACTAAAGTTAAAATCATAAATAATGTCAATATACTAAAAAACAGAATAAAGACTTGATTAACTATTAGATCAATTATTGGTCGTTTAGTTTTTTTTCTTAGTGTAACTACAGATCCTAAAAACCCAGCAATAAATCCAACCGCTGGTTCTTGAATAGCATACATTCAAAACCAAATTCCACCACTAATCAATCATGCTAAAGTATCAACTAAGAACCCAGCAAAAATTCCAATTAATGGTCCAAAATACCAACTTAAAACCATTAATGCCATTCATGTAAAAGAAATAACCATATTAAATCCTGGTATTTTAATATGTAAAAATCCCATTCCTAAACGAATAGCAACTAAAACAGCAAAAACAACAATTAAATTAATTGTTTTAAAAAGTTTTAAAGGGTAAAAGGGGAATAAAAAAAGCAAAAATCTTTTTTTAATTTTTTGCTTTTTGTTAGCAATTAATTCATTTGTAAATGATAACGCTAATTTATTGTCTATATTATAGTTAAATTTAAATTTTGAATTCATCTAAAAACCAAATAAGTCTCTAAAAGGATTTTTTGTTCTTAAATATGTATTAGGATCGATTTTACCAGTTAAGATATCATCATGAATTTCTTGTAGTAATAATTTTATTCTTTGAGTATCACGTTTTGGATTTAAAATGAAAGTAATAATAATTAAAATTGTTCCTAAAATAATAACCAAAAACACTAAAATTTGACTAATGCTAAAGCCATAGAAAACACTTTGTAAACGTGAGTAATCAAAACTAAAGTCATTGTTTCTTGATAAATTAGCTAAAACATCATTGATTTGTGCTTGACGAAACATTTCATCAAAAGAATTGCTTGAAAATCTTAAATTACCAGTAAAAATATTTGCTAGAGCAACAACTAATAAAGCACCAAATAAAATAATCCAAATAAAATTTTTGAAATGGAATTTCTCGTTTTCACTAATCTTTCTTTTAAAAGCATTCAATCCAGCATAAATCATAATAAATAACGATATGACTAATTGGGTTGGAAAGGTTGGTGAAGTTAAACGAACAATATGTGTAATTCCATTTACACTAACAACAGTTAACATATGTGTGCCAAAATCCATTAAGAAAGCATATGTTAGAGCTGTAAATAAAACTAAAGCTAAACTAATGGCAAAGAAAAGATATTTTAAAAAAGGAATAACTTTTGGTTTTGTCTCATATAAATAAATTTCACCATTTAAAACACGAGCACTAAATACCATATTTGTTAAATTGTCAATGTTTGCTGTTGTAAAATCAGAAGCTGATTGATAAGCGTTATTTGAATAATTTTCTTCACTAACAGGTTCTGCTCTAACATTTTCATATGTTGGATTCGAACTATTTTGTTGATCATCAGTTGTATAAAAACCCATTGATGCTTGTGTTTTTTCATCATATTTGAAGTCAATATCAGCAATTTTTTGAGATTCTTGTTCTAAATCTACTTGGAATGTATTTAAAACATAAATCTTTAAACCACTTACAATATCTTTTAAATCATCAAAATCATCAAAGTTATCAACTAATTTTTCATAATGAGCATATGATTTGAAAGCTTGTCAATAACTATGAAAGTTTTTGTTTGCAATTTCATAATTATCTTCATAATATTCAAAAATGTTCATTACTTTATTTAATTGACTTCGATAATCATCATCGTTTTTAATGGCATAATTTAGTTTTTGGTTCAAAAAAATTACATTTAAATATGACTTAATTGAATTATATAAATCTTTTTGTGCACTTGATAATTCTGCATTTAGCATCTAATAACCACCTCTTTAATCTAAAATAAAATACATTGAATTAACACATAACTCAATATCATTTTATTTAATTTGGTCTATTAATTTTAACAAATCTAAATATAGTTTTTTATCTTTATGTTAAATATATCTAAAATTATACTATGTTATTTAAACATTAAAAATTTAAAACTCAGTTCATTAATCCAAAATACTTATCAATTTTGTTTTCTTTAATTTTAATTTCTAAATTTAAAAGTTCGCAAAGCTTTTTATATAAAAATTTTGCAGAATAATTTTTAGTTAGTTTTAAATTTAAACTAACAACGAAAGGTTTTTGATTTAAAGAGTTAGTTATAAAGTTTTTATCATATTTTTTTTCATCTAAATATTTAGTTAAATAATACGTGCTCATCATTGTCGCCATCATATTGATTATTGTAACTTCATCAATTTTATCAATTAACATTTTATTAATTAAATTTATTAATTCTTTTGTTTTTTGTTGGTATAAAAGATTTAGTAAACTAAAAATTTGATAATCGCCATAATCACAAATAAAATTATCAATATCAACTAAATTTACATTTTTTAAAGAATCATTAATTAGCTCTAACTTATTTAATTCATTGTTTAAATAATTAATATTAAAATTTGTTTTTTGAATAATAGTTGCTACTATTAATTTATCTAAATGTAAGTGGCGTTCATTTAATTCATCTTTTAAAAAAGTAGCAGCGTTTTTGTTTGAATATGAAATAAAAGTAATTTGATGTCCAAATTTTGCAATTATTTCTTGGATTTTTTTAGCTGTTGAAATCTTTGTAAGTTCAGTTGTGATAATGATTGGAATATGATTAGAAAAAAAATAATCAATTAAATCTTGAACGTTTTTTAATTGTTCTAAACTTTCAAACCAATTAACATTTTTAAACAAATAAATTTTTTTAGCATTAAATAAATCGCTTTGTTCAACAATACTTTTAAAAGCAAACAATGAAATTTGTTGCTCATCAATTTTTACTAATTCATCAAAAGTGGTTGTAATTTCATCAATTTTTTGTTGAATTTTCAAACGATTATCGCTAATAATCAAAAAAAGGTCTTTATTTATTAAGTTCATATAAAAAAATTGCTGTTGCGACTGCGACGTTTAATGATTCTGTTTGATTCATTTTAATCATTGTTTTAATGCTAGCATAATCAATAAAATTTTGTGATAAACCATGCCCTTCATTCCCTACCATCAAACAATATTTTTGCTTAATTTTTAATTCATTTAAAGAAATTGCATTTTTGTCTAAAATAGTAGCAATTAAATAAAAATTGTTTTTTAATAAAAATTCTAAAGTTAGTTTAGAACTATTAAAACGTAAAAAATTAATTTTAAAAATGGCTCCCATACTAGCTTTGATGGTTTTAGCATTATATAAGTCAACACAATTATTGAAAATAACTTGTTTAACATTAAAAGCAAAGCAAGTTCGCAAAATAGTTCCTAAATTGCCTGGATCTTGGATATTATCTAATAACAAAACATTATCATTAACATCACATGTTTCTTCTTTCATTTTAACAATAGCTAAAATTGGACTTGGGTCAATATTAACAGAAAGTTTTTTAATAACATTTTCACTAACTTTATAAATTTGAACATTATCATATAAAGTATATTTGAAAATCGTTTCAAATTCTTTATCATAAACACGTTCATTAATGATAATTGCAACAATTGTTTGTTGATTTTGTAAGGCTTCATCTAATAATTTAAAGCCTTCAATTATGAATAATTGATTAGCTTCACGATATTTTTTATCATGAATTAAATTATAAAAATGAATAATGTCTTCATTTTTATTAGATGTAATAACTTTTAACATAAATTAAGATTTTTTAGTTGGTTTAATTGTTGATTTATTTTCTTTATCACTTTTTGTTGTTTGTTCTTGTTCATCATCTTTTTGTGATTTATTATATTTTTGGAATTCATTCATCATTGAACTAAAATCAAAACTTGAAGGATCGTTAGCCATATTTCCTATCAAATCTTTTAAATCATTCATTTGTTTAGCAATATTTTCAAATGATTGGTTTGAGAAATTTAAATAATCACGAGCTAAATCCTTAATTAAATCCTTTAAAAAAACATTTAACTCTAAATTGTTATTAGGATCCATTTTCTCTTTGATTTTTTTAATTGATGCTAATTCTTCTTCGTTAAATTCTAATTGAATTATTGTCTTTTCCATACTTGCTCCTTTTATCTATAAAATGCGTTGTGTTGGCGTAAATATTTTCTATATACTAAATATGTCAGAAAAGTTTTTACTATTGTTATATTATATAATTTTAATTAGTTCTTAAAGTTATTTAATTATAAGGAGTAAAAACAAAATTATGGATTTATGAAAAGAACAAGATCCAAGTGGAATTAGTCCAAACGTATCAAATGAACGAAAAATAGCAACTGCTTCAAGTGGTGAAAAAGCATTATATATTTTCATTGTAATTCTTTCAATTATTACAATTATTGGTTGAATTTTTTTATTAATTTGATGATTTAAAACAAAAAACCATTTAATCCAAACTAAAAATAGTGTTAATGAAGCATCATCAAGCATTCAAGTAGCACAAACAAAACGATTTGATTTATTAAATAAAATGATCGAACAAACTAAATCATATTATAAATTTGAACAAAAAGTATTGGATGAAATAACTAAAAATCGTAGCGTTCAAATGTCAAGTGATATTAACAAAAATGAAGAAGTGTTAAGTAAACTTCAAAATTTAGTTAATGTACAATTTGAACGTTATCCAGATTTAAAGTCATCAAATATTTTAATGGAATTAATGAGTACATCAAGTTATTTAGAAAATGAAATTGCTTCATCACGTCGTGCTTATAATTCAAGAGCGACCGATTGAAACATTATGATTTTCCAATTCATGACTGTTATTGTTGCTGCCAAACTAAAACTTGACACTTTCCCAATTTATGCTGCAAGCAAACAAGAACGTGCTGATGTTAGCATGAAATCATTATCTGATTTTTAATATGTAATAACTAAAAACTATGTAACAACTCTTTCTTGGAGTTGTTTTTTTATTTTTATTACTTTAAAATAATTTAAAATATAATAATGTTTTTAAAAAAGTAAAGAGTGGTTATTATATGGACAAAAAGTTCATCCGTAATTTTAGTATCATCGCCCATATTGATCATGGTAAATCAACATTATCAGATCGAATTATTGAATTTACAAATACTTTAAGTAAACGTGAAATGACAAACCAAATTTTAGATTCTATGGACATTGAACGTGAACGTGGAATTACTATCAAATTAAACGCTGTGCAAATTAAATATCATGCTAGAGATAATAACGAATATTTAATTCATTTAATCGATACTCCAGGACACGTTGATTTTACTTATGAAGTTTCGCGAAGTTTAGCTGCTTGTGAGGGTGCAATTTTAGTTGTAGATGCTGCACAAGGAATTGAAGCTCAAACGCTATCTAATGTTTATTTAGCATTAGAAAACAATTTAGAAATTGTGCCAACCATTAATAAAATTGATTTACCATCAGCAGATCCTGATCGTGTTAAAAAAGAAATTGAAGATGTTATTGGTTTAGATACATCAGATATTCCTTTAATTTCAGCAAAAACAGGTTTAAACATTCAAGATGTACTAGAAGCAATTATTAAACATGTACCACCACCATTAGATGCTAATGATGATGCTAAATTACAAGCCTTAATCTTTGATTCTTTCTACGATTCTTACAAAGGTGTTGTTTGTTTAGTTCGTATAAAACAAGGAACAATTAAAGTTGGTGATAAAATTCGTATGATGGCCAACAATAAAGACTATATTGTTAGCGAATTAGGAATTAGAACACCAAAAATTGTTAATAAAACTGAATTAGTAGCTGGAGAAGTTGGGTGAGTAGCTGCTGCTATTAAAACAGTTAAAGATATTAATGTCGGGGATACAATTACCCATGCTAATAACCCTGCTGATAAACCATTACCAGGTTATAAAAAAATCTTACCAATGGTTTATTGTGGTCTATATCCAATTGATACTAGTCAATACGATGATTTAAAAGAAGCAATGGCTAAAATTTCATTATCAGATGCTGCATTAACTTATGAATATGAAACATCACAGGCGCTAGGATTTGGAATTCGTTGTGGATTTTTAGGATTATTACATATGGATGTAATTCGTGAACGAATTGCGCGTGAATTTAATATTGAATTAATCTTAACTGCGCCTTCAGTAATTTATAAAATTGAGTTAACAAATAATCAAGAAATTAGTATTGATAGTCCTGCTAAAATGCCAGAACCAACTAATATTAAAGCAATTAAAGAACCATTTGTTAAATTAGCAATCATTACACCAGATAATTATGTTGGTGCTATTATGGAATTGTGTCAATCACGAAGAGGATCTTACCAAGATTTAGAAGTTATTGATGGTACAAGACGACGATTAATTTATAAAATGCCATTAGCTGAAATTATGTATAGTTTTTTTGATTCACTAAAATCAATTACTAAAGGATATGCAACCATGGATTACGAACTAATTGGCTATCAAGCTGAAAAATTAGTTAAAATTGATATTATGTTAAATGGTAATAAAGTTGATGCTTTAAGTATTATTGCACATCGTGATTTTGCTTATGGTAAATCAAAAATTATTTGCGAAAAATTAAAAGAAGTGATTCCAAAACACCAATTTGAAATTCCTATCCAAGCTTCAATTGGATCAAAAATTATTGCTCGTGAAACTATTAAAGCAGTACGTAAGGACGTAATTGCTAAATGTTATGGTGGAGATGTTTCAAGAAAGAAAAAACTTCTAGAACAACAAAAAGAAGGTAAAAAACGTCTAAAAGCAATTGGAAATGTTGATGTTCCACAAGATGCATTTGTTAAAGTTTTAAGTGAAAACTAATACCAATTATTTATGTTGAATTTTGTCAAAGATCTAAATTTTGAAATTAATCAAAAAAAGATTATTGTTAAAGTTTGTTTACAACCAAAAATTAAATACATTAAAATCAAGATTATTAATCATGAAATTGTTTGTTTGATTAATAATCTAACATTAGTTGATATTACTCAAGATTTTGTTATAAACAATAAACTAAAAATTTTAAAACTATATGAAAATGATTTAAAAAGAATTAAATATGATGAACAACATTTAAATTGAATCATTTTATTAGGAACAAAATTTTCAACTATTAAGTTAGTAAATAATGATTTTCATTGTGAATTTGATCTTCAAAAACAAATTATTTATATTTATGATCAAAACCAAAATTTAGCTAATTCAAAATTAATTTATCAAAAAATTCTAAAATACTTGGCTGAAATCATTTTTTCACAAATCATTAAAAATGCTGAAAATATAACTAATTTAGCTGCAAAAGAATATGAATTTGGTTTTTATAAAAGTCGATGAGGTGTTTATGATAAATTAAAGCATATCATTAAACTTTCATATTTTTTAGTGCATTATGATCAAGAAATTATTCAATATGTTGTTATTCATGAATTAGCACATATAAAATACCAACATCATCAAAACTCTTTTTGAGATTTTGTTTTAAAATATTGCAAAAATGCAAAGATCTATAATAAACAGCTTAAATCCTAATTTTGAAAAATTGAAATAAATTTATGATATATTTTATTGATTCTCATTTGAACTCTTAAAAAATGAAAGGAACTAAAATGTTTAAACAAAAAAATAAAAAAATATACGCCCTATTTGGTTTTGGAATAGTAGGTATATTATCAGTTAGCATTTTATCTTCTTGTCAAAAAACTAATAAAAACAATCACAATTCTAAACAAGAATTAGTACAATCAAATTATAAAAAACAACCTAATAATAAAAACGATGAAAATTTAATAACAAAACCAGAAGATAAAAAAGATAGTGGCAAAGAAAAAAACGATAATCCATCAAGTTCTAAAGTCGTACAAACATCAAAACCTGATTCAAAAAAATCTCCTGAAATTACTAATCACTTAAAAAATGATCAAATTAAAAACAATCACAAATTAACAACGCCTACTAGTACTAAACCTTTTTTATTTAAAATTAAAGATCAAGATGTTGGTGTACCTAAAAATAAACAATTAATTGAATTAGATATTTCTAAAGTAGATTTAAATCACTATGGTTTTGTTAGTTTTGCAAACAATTCTGAAATTAAATTAAAGCTAGAATTTGATGTTAAACTTAAAAATCAAGAAACAAAGCAAGAACCAACAATTTTTGAAATGCCACTTTATGAAGAAGAAGTAAGAGAGAAAAAAATAAATTTAAAACTAGAAGCACTTGAAAAAGATGCAACTTATAAACTTAAAAAAGCTAGTATTATTGATGCTAAAAACCAAGAGCATTTAATAAATGCAAACGAACTTAGCGATTTAGAATTTAGTACAAAAAACGATGAATTATCTTTAAAAAAGATTGAATATTTAATTCAAAGCTTTGGTTATAGCATTAAATTATTTTTTGATAAATTAGATTTATTTGATCGTGATAATAATCCATCAATTGTTATTAAATTAAGAAAAAAGAATGATGCTAAAACAATTATAACTATTTGCTCTAATCATCAAAAAGATAATTTAACAGTTATTCATGGTGAAAAAACAATCGTACTGACTGCAAAGCAATTAGCAAATGATGCTGAATATAAAATTGTATCAATTATGATTAATGACATTGATTTAACAAATCAATTAACTAATAAAAAAATATTAACAAAAGAAATGGGTCCACCAAATGAACCTATAATATAAAATAATTGGCATTAAAAAATGATAGGGTTTAAGCTCCTATCTTTTTTTAGTAATAAATATGTGTTGCAATACTTAAACAAATGGTAATAATTAATAAAATAACACTAATGAAATAAAACGCCCAAATAAATATATGATAATATAGCGATTCATGAACACCATTAATTCCAGTAATCCAACAACCTAATAAGAAGACAATTGGTAAATAAATTAAACCAAAACCTATATAAACTAGTATTTTAGTAACATCAACTAAGTATTTATTTACATTAACAATAAAACTTAGTTGAATACTTAAATTAGTTGAATCAAAAAAATGTAAAATCAAGCCAAAACCAATTGATAATAAAACTAGTATACTAAAAATAATTGATCAAGAAACAATCAAACCCTTTTTTTGACGTAAATGCTTTTCTAATCAGTATTGTTCTTTATTTTTATTTTGTTTTTTTAACATTAGTTATTAATTTTCTTGTTGTTTAATCTTTTTAAATAATTCATCAATATGGTTAGCATAATCAATTGTTTCATCAATTACAAAACGCAATTCTGGTACTTTATAACTAGTTCATTCAGCAGCTAATTTTGAACGTAATAAACCACTAACTTTATTAACATTTTCTAAAACCTTAGGCATACTTTCACGTTTGTGAGCATCTAAGAAAATTTTTGCTACTGATAAATCATTACTTAAACGCACTGCAGTTACACGTGCTAATTTCGCAATTTTATCGTTAATTTCATTTGCTAACGCATTGTTAATAACATCTTTAATTAAAGATTCCAACCTTGCAACTCGAACTTCGTTTGCCATATTTTATTTACTTAACCTCATCATGATTTTTTTCAACTTTAACATAAACTTCAATAATATCATTTTCTTTAACATCATTAAAGTTTGCAATTGTTAGTCCACATTCTTTATCAGCAATGACTTCATTAACACTATCTTTATTGTGTTGTAAAGTAGCGATTTTTGAGTTATAAATGACAATGCCATCTCGTAAAACACGAACTAATGCATTTCTTTTAATTTTACCATTAATTACTCGACATCCACAAATTGTTCCAACTTGACTATGTTTAAATAGTTTAAGAACTTTTGCTTCACCAATAACTTCTTCAACAATAATTGGATCTAAAGTTCCCTTCATTCATGCTTCTAAATCTTCTTTAAATTTATAAATGATGTCATAATTCATAATTTGTACGCCAACTGAATCAGCTAAATCCTTAATAATTCGATTAGCACGAACATTAAAACCAATAATAATCGCATCAGAAGTTTGGGCTAATCGTACATCACTTTCACTAATTGTTCCAATGGCACTACGTACTAGTGTTGTTGTTACACCTTCAATATTAATACTATTAAAAATACCCTTTAGTGCTTCAAGTGATCCTTGAACATCAGCTTTAATAATTAAATTAATATTTTTTAATTCACCATTAGCAATTTTGGCACGAATATCAGAACTTTGCAACATTGAACGTTCTAAACGAATTTTCTTTTGTTTTACATCATTAGCAATCGCTCGCGCTTGTTTTTCATCAGCCAATGCTAAAAATTTATCACCAGCTGTTGGTACTTCTTCAAAACCAGAAACTTTAACTGGTTTTGAAGGCAAGGCCATTTCAATTTCATTGTCATATTCATCGAACATATTACGAATTTTTCCATATGTTGATCCAACAACTAAATAATCACCTTTTCGTAAGGTACCATTTTGAACTAATAAAGTAGCAAGAGGACCATGACCTTTATCTAAATTTGCTTCAATTGTTGTTCCATAAGCTAAACGATTAGGGTTAGCTTTATAATCATTTAGTTCAGCAATTAATAAGATTGAATCTAATAGTTCAAAAATGCCTTCATTTTTTAATGCTGATCCTTTAACAAAAACAATATCTCCACCAAGTTCTTCAGCAACAATTTCTTTAGCGCTTAATTGGTTTAAAACTTTATCAGGGTTTGCTTCATATTTATCCATTTTATTAACAAATACAATAATAGGTACATTAGCAGCTTTAGCATGATCAATCGCTTCTTCAGTTTGCATTTTAATACCATCATCAGCTGCAACAACTAAAATTACAATATCTGTTAAATTTGCACCACGTGCACGCATTTCAGTAAAGGCCTCATGGCCAGGCGTA
Organism: Ureaplasma urealyticum serovar 8 str. ATCC 27618; assembly: GCF_000169535.1. Taxonomy (NCBI): domain Bacteria; kingdom Bacillati; phylum Mycoplasmatota; order Mycoplasmoidales; family Mycoplasmoidaceae; genus Ureaplasma; species Ureaplasma urealyticum. Next base: position 364,005 of record NZ_AAYN02000002.1, on the reverse strand, counting down.
TCAATAAAAGTAATTGGTTTATCGCCTTTTAGAATTTGGTAAGCACCAATGTGTTGAGTAATCCCTCCAGCTTCAGATGCTGTTACTGATGATTTACGAATTGTATCTAAAAGAGTTGTTTTACCATGATCAACGTGTCCCATAATTGTTACAATTGGTGCACGAGCAACTAAATCGGCTTCTAAATCATCAAAAGCAATATTTTCTAAAAGATTTTCTGTATTAACATTTTTTTCAATTTTAAAATCTAAATCATATTCTAAACATAATTCACCAATTTGTTCTTCATCTAAAATGGTGTTTAAATTATAAACAACACCTTTTTTGAAATAACGCATGATAATTTCGTTTGCACTTTTATTTAGTTTTGGTGCTAATTCTGCAATACTAAGAGGTGATGTGAAAACAAACGTACCACCAAAAACCCCAACATCAACTTTTTTAATGTGTTTTTTTACATCAATTGCTATCCGATTATCTTTTTTTTGTTTGATATTTTTTTTCGCCATATTTTTCCCTCTTACTTCTATTATTCTTAGTATATATTTTAAATTAATGATTGAATTAATTGTTTTAAAATCTGATAAACTTGTTCTTCGTTTTTAATCATAAAACGTTTTTTTAAAAATTGATACAATTTTTCAAGATTCATATTTTTTTGAATCTTTAAATAATATCCACGATAATGATTTAAATCGAAGATTAATTCATCATTAATAATGACAAAACGAACCAATTCATTTTTAGGATATTTTTTTTTACTAAAAATGCAAGTTCTTTGATTAACTTTCATTGCCATAATGAATTAAACTAGAATTTAAAATCCTCAAATCCTTCAAGATATTCTAATTGCTCATCATCGTTTTCACTATCATCATTATTTGAAACAATAGTTTGTTTTTCTTGTTGTTTTAATTGATCTTTAACTTGTTCAGTTTTCTCAACTTTTTCATCTTGCATATTATCAATTAAAGCTAGCATTTCATCGTTTGTAACATTCTTTTTATTAATTGATTCAATATTTCATGAACGATAAATTTTTTCATCAAATTTTTCATATACAACATTTTCTTCAAATGCTTGTTCAATTGTTTTAACATCAATATTTCATTCAGTAATTTTAGCAATTAGACGAATGTTAGCACCGCCACGACCAATAACACTTGGTAAATCTTCTTTACTTACAATCGCAATAGCAGAACGTTGACCACTTTCATTTTCTTGTACTAAAAGACCTTTTAGTTTATCTAAACCAATGGCATTAGCAATAAAAATACGTTTATCATCAGCATAACGAATAACATCAATTCGTTCATTATTTAATTGTTTAGAAATAGATGTAATTGTTAAACCTTTGTTTCCAACAACAACAGCTACTGGTTCAATATTTAATAAATTAGTGCTTACTGCTACTTTAGTTTTAAAACCAGCAATTCGAGCAATTTTTTTAATTTCAATATTACCATTTTTAATATCAACAACTTCACGTTTTAAAATTTCTTCAACTAATTCTGGTTCTGTTCTTGATAATAAAACTGGTCATAAACGACTTTGTTCTTTAACTTCTTTGATAATGAAATCATAAGTTTCACCAACTTTAAATTTTTCATCACCAATACGATCTTTACGACTTAAATAACCTAATGTTTTTCATTGGTCATCTAATTCAACTTTTACACCAGTAATTTCATTACGTTGTTTATTGTAATTGATTTCAGCAACTTTTGCACGAATCATTTTCATTAAAGATGGTTTTCAAAAATCAGCCACTCTTTTATTATGAATTTCTGTGATTTTTTGACGTAATAAACTCCCAATTTGACCAACTTCAATACTCTTAAAATCATCAATTAAAATATATTGTTTAATAGTATCACCAATTTGAGCATTAGCATTGATTTTACGAGCATCATCTAATAAAATTTCAACAGCGTCATCTAAGCATGTTTCTAAATCTTCATTATGAGCTTTTTCATTTTCAACAACAACTAAATTTCGAAAACAATTAATTGTTCCTTCTTTTAGATTAATATTTGTTTCAAAATTTTCACCTGGATGAGTACGTAAATAAGTCTTTTCAAAAGCTTCTTTAATAATAGATGATAAAACTTCAAGTTCAATTTCGTTTTGTTTAGCTGTATCTTTAAAATATTCAATGAATTCTTTTGATTTAAATGAATTAGACATTTTCATAACCTTTCGTATAAACAAGAAATGACAACCATTGAAGGTTGTCATTTCACTTACATTTCATTTATCAAAAATATTATAACACAAATATATTAGTATTATCTTTTAATTTTAACCACGCTTACTTGCATCAGCAATATTTGATGTCCTTAAAATGCGAATAGCAATTGCTCACATTATCAATAAAATAATCGCAACAATTAATAAGATAATTAAAAAATGTCATCAAATAAAACCGGTTGTTAATAAAACATTTAAACTATTGAAAATCATTTCACTAAATGCTTGCATTACTAAAACAACTAATGGAATTGAAATAATTGATCCAATAATTAATGGGGGTAAAAAGGCCATTAAGAATAATTGTGCATTTTTTAAATCATTATAACCCATGTTTTTTAATAATTTAGCAACTTTTAATATATCTGATAATGAATTAATTGACATTAAAACAAGAACTAAGATAATGATAAATAAGATTAAAAGGATTACAACAATTTCTACAGTTTGAATTGTTTTTGAAGCAGTTTCTAAAACTGCAAATAAAACATCTACTACTTCAACATTCTTTAAAGTTGATGAGTAAGTATCACGTCCATAAATACTAATTAATTTATCAATTACTCATTCAGCTTGAGCTTGTTCATTTCTTAATCCTAAATAGTTATGGTTTTCATCATAAATATTACGAGCGTCTAATTTAAGTGTGTTAAAATCTTTATAACCTAAAGCTTTTGTTAAAGATAAACGCGAACTTAAAACTAATGATTTAGGGTCTGATTTATTATTTAATTCATACATTGAATATTTATCACTTAAAATATTTTTAATTAAATCAATTGTTGCTGCGTCTTTTTTTCATATTTCTGAAACAGGATATAAACCAGATGGTGAATAAATAGAAATAATCCGTGTTAGCATCGCTGGATCGCTTTTGTTTGTAAAGATTCCATTAAAAGCACCATCATATCCTTCATACAATGATTTATCAGCGTATGGCGAACTATGCATTCCTAAAATTTGTGCCGCATTTTTAATTCCAGTATAAATTTCAATTTCTTGGTAAGTATCAATTATTCCAACAACTTTTAGAGTAATTTGTTTTTTAACATAATCTTTTGTATATCGATTTGTTTGATTATTAGCAACAAAACTAAAATGATCACCTATTTTTAAATTGTAATATTTTGCAGCGACTCGATTAATAATTGCTACTTGTTCATCATTTTCATTAAACAATAAATGATTAATTTGTTTTTTATTAGATAATAAATGGACTAATTTTGAATTTTTAATAATTCCAATGATTTTAGGATTTTTAGCTTCTTCATATTTTTGCTTGTTAATTTTATTAATTTGCGCATCAATTCAAATGTATGGTTCATCAAATTCATTTAATTGTGTCTTATTATTTTTTGTTAAATAATCAAAACCAATCATATTAAATGTAATACCTGATCAAACATCAGTGTAAGATGGATTAATTGATGGATGAGTTAATAATACTAAATTAATAAAATCATTATCTAATTTAACAGATAATCCAGTTTTAATTGCATTAGTAGCTTTGGCTGGATCAATTTTATAAGAACGCTTAATTTGTCTTGGATAATAAATATAAATTTGATTATTAACAACATTTTTAATCTCATAAGTTGCATCATTAATTTTAGTAATAACTAGATCATTATCATTTTTAAAACTAATTTTTTTAGTTATTTTATTTTGTTCATTTTTAAAAATGATTTCGTTATTAATTGCGTTTTGTAACAACTCTTTTCTAACAATTGTTGCATTAAAATATTTTAGTGGTAATAAATAATTGAAATTACCCTCTGGATCATATTTTAAAAAACGTGTTCTAAAATATGAACTAAATGTTTGATAAATTAATTTTTGATAATTTTGTTTTCGATTTCGTTCAAAATAAATTTCATCATAAATTAAATCTACATTTTTAAAAATATGATGATCTAAATCATAATCTTGTTCATTAGATTTTTTATAATAAATTCCACTAATAAAGTTTTGATCACCAATACTAAAATTACTATTTTCAAAATAAATGATTCATTCGTTTTTTCTAAAAACTAATTTGCCATAAATATTTTTATAATTAAATAAGTTGTTGTGTACACGCACTAAAATTTCATATGACACATGTTGATCTAAAAGTGATTTATCAAATTGTTTTAAATGTGTATTAATAATATCTTTAAATTCAAAAGGATTAAAATATTCGTTTGGGTCATAACTATTACGAATATTTAAGTTGTCATAAGCTAATTCATTAACACCTTTTTTAATAAGTTGTTTGGAAAAAATACTATGATCATTAATTAGTTTTGAACCTCATTTTTTATAAGTTTCATTTAAAATTTGTAAATTATTTTCAGGAATTAATGATTTAGTAATGCTTCATGGATTACTTGAACTACCACTATTAATATCTCCAAAACCAAAATTAAAATCTAAAAATTGTTTAACTTGGAAAGCATTGGCAATATAGTTGATGTCATAAGTTCGACGTTGATCATCTTTTGCACCAATTAATTTTAAGTTTTGTAAATTTTTAAATAATGGTGAATTAATAAAATCTTTATAATCACTACTTTCGTATTTTTGGGTTAATTCATGGTTGTTTTCATCACTTAATGTTGAACCAATCTGATTTGTGCTTAAAGAGATATATTGACCACCTTGATCTGTTGGTGTTATTAAATCGATTCCATAACGATATTTTTTTGTTTGCAATGTTGCATCTGTCGTTTGTTTAATTTTTCCTCTTGTTCCAGTTAAGAACATGATTGATCCAAATGATAAAGCAATCATTATTGAAAAAATAATAATTCTTGTGATCGATGAAAATGATAGGGTAATTAAATATTTATTAAAACCACTCATGTATTTAAATGGCAATTTAATAACATGAACAATTTTAGAAATCTTAAATGTTTCTGTACCACGCATTAAATTAATTGGCGGTTTTCTTACTGATCAATATCCTAAAATAGCTATTAAAGCAAAAAATAGTAAAAATGGGAAAACAATAACTGTTATTAAAGCACCAAAATCAAAACCTTCTAAAGCTGTAGGAATTAGTCAGTATTCACTAAAAATACTAACGGCTAAATTTTGCGTAAAATAAGCTACTAAATAACCACACAACCCGCCAACAACACATGGAATTAATCCAATAAAACCAAAACTTAAAATAATTTTTCAACGAGCAACACCATTGGCAATTGAAATTCCAATATTGATTTTGTTTTGAGCTAAGAAACGATTAATAATAATAACGATTACAAAAACAGCTAAAACTAAAATAAATAAAGTTATTAGAATACTAAATGTTTGGATTGTACTTGTAATTTTATCAATAAAAACTAATCTTAGTGGGCTTGGTGTAATATGATTGTTAGTATCATCTTTTAAATATGCTGCATCCAAGCTTGTTGGTCAATTCATAATACTTTCTCTTTTAATTCGATCATTTAAATCTTTAGTAATCTTTTTTAAAGTATTAATATCAACAGCTTCATGCTTTTGATTAGTAATCCGAATTTGCAAATTCTTTTCAGCTGGGTTCGATCTAAAAGCATCATGAATACGAGCATATCCATTTAAATTAGCATATACTAAACCTTCTTTTTTAGGGTTAGGAATAACAGATGTAAATGAAATAATTGGATACATGAAATCAGGTGTAATTCCACTATCTAAAATTAGATAAGGTGTATTATCAATATGAACAATATATTTTTCATCTAAACTATTAAATCATTTTTCAAAACTTTTTTGGTCTTGATGTTCAACTAAAGCTTTTTGTCATAAATCCATTGGATATTTTTGTTTGTTATGACTAGATAAAAACGCACCTAAACCAACTAGTGTATATGCTGATTTAACATCAAAATAAACTGGAATAGGAATACCAGCAGGTTCAAAACTAAAGGTTATTCGATGCCCTTTAACAACAGTATTAACATTACCATTTAAACTTATACCTTTTTTTGATGGATATAGCATTAAAATAAATTGGGTACTAATTTTTTTGGCTTCTAAAGCATCAAAATTAGTTTTATTATTTAGTTTTACATTACCAACTAAAGGATCATAGTTTTTATCTTCTAAGCTATATTCATAAGCTTTTTTAAAACTTGTATATAAACTATTTGTTTTTGATGGTCATGCACCATAAACAATATTTTTTAATAAATAAAGACGTGCTTGTTGGCTATTGCTAACATCATAATTATCAACTTTGTTTAATTTAACTAAATTAATTTTTGGATTATCTTCTAACTCTTTTAAATTATTAACAATAAGGTTAGTATTAAAATTTTTAGTTTTAATTAAATCAATAACGTCAGCTTTAGCATTATTTAAAATACTATATAAATCAACATCAAAAAAACTATTAGCAACTAAACGTTTAATTGTTTGTTCATCAAACGTGTTAATTTGCTTATTTGTTGAATATTCAACAATTTTATAAGTAATATCATCTTTTGTAGAATTAACAATTAATGAATTTGAACGAGTTCAATCAAAATTTAAACCTTGTAGTGCATAAAATAATTTCAATTCACCTAAAAGTTTATTAAATTGTGCTTGCTTAACACTTTTTTGATCTTCAATATAACTTTCATTAACAGTAATATCATGTAATTTTTGCTTATTAACTAAATTAGTGTATGATCGTGTTAGTGTTTTAGAAAGGTTTGTTAACATACTAAAACTAAAAATTGACACAAATAATAAAAGGCAAAGACCTATAAAAGAGGCTTTGCTTTTTAGTAAATAACGATAGACATTCTTAATTAAATTTTTAAACATAGTAATAATTTTAAACAAAAAAGTACTTTTAGCAAGTCTTTTTTTTAATTTTAGTTACGTTAAATTATACTTTTTTAACAAATTATTTTTGTTTATTTTCACACATGGTATTTGTAATGATTTCAACAATCTTTAAAGCACAGATGGAATCATTAGCAGTAATTAAACAACAATCTTGTACTATATTTTTATCACACAAACAATTTTTACCTAGTTTTTTATTAAGAGTATTGTTACATGTAAACTTAAAATCTTTAAGTAAATTTAACTCATTTAAATATAAAGGTGCATCATTAATTGCGATTAAATATTTATTATCTTCTTTCAAATTAAAAAAATCATTTAAAAATTTGTTAAGTTTAGGAATTTTTTGGCTTTGCGTTAAAATAAATGAAGTTTTAATAATTTTTTGTAGTGTTAGATTTTGTGATGAAATTAAAATTAAAAAATTAAATTTTGAAAGATTACATTTTTAAATTAATTCATTACAAACAATTTTATTCATCGATTGCATTTGAATAATCAACTGTTTAGTTAGTGAAATCAATGTCACATAAAATCCAGCCTTTTTTAAAAATAAATTAAAAGTTGCTAATTCATAATCATTAGCGTATTGAGGAACAATGATCCCAACCATCTTATTCATATGTAATCATCTCCTTTGAAATAATTTTTAGTTTATTTCGTGGTTATTGTGTTCTTTATCTTCATTTTCTAATAAATTAGTTAAAAAAATTCGTAAATTTCGATCGTGCGATAAAGTTGGATAAGAACGTCGCTTATTCTTAATTTCAATTGGATGAATAATTTTATAATTTAATCAATAAACACGACGAGTGGGATCAAATTTTGAAATCAAAAACAAGTGTTTGCTATTAATTAAAAAACGTGAAGAAATTGTGTTTCAATTATAATCTGTTAAATTAATAAACTTACAAATACCTTTTTTATAGCTATCAACAAAATCAATTTGAAGTTCATTATTTTTAATTTCACGAACAATCCCTTCAACTACACGTAAGGGACTTTTATGGTTTTTAAAATTATTGTACGTTTTATTTTTTGAAAATTCTTTCACTTTTTAAAACCTCACTCTTTTTATTTAAAGATAACTAACCTACTTTCAAAATATTTCATATTGCTAACGAATTACTTTTATCAAATATAAAATAAATTAAACATAATATAATTATAGAATATTAACAAAGATATTAAACGAATATAAAGAAGAGGTAGTATGAAATTAAATGTAACTATTGAAATTCCAAAAAACTCAAATATTAAATATGAATATGATCGTGCAACTAAAGAAATTACAGTGGATCGAATTTTATATGGTTCAATGGTTTATCCACATAATTATGGTTTTTTAAAAGAAGCATTAGATTATGATGGTGATGAATTAGATGTTTTGGTTTTTGCAGATCAAGCATTTCAACCAGGAATTAAAGTCCCAGCACGTATTTTAGGAGCAATGAAAATGATTGATGGTGGAGAAACTGATACAAAATTATTAGCAGTTATTGATGTTGATCCACGTTATAAACACATTAATACTTTTAAAGATATTCCACTACATTGATTAGCAGAAGTTCAAGATTTCTTTGAAAACTATAAAAACTTACAAAACAAAAAAGTTGAGATTTTAGGTTTTGAAGATGAAGTATGAGCTCAAAAAGAATATGAAGAATGTGTTGCTTTAATGCAAGAGCATGGTCATCTTAAAAAAGATGAATTTGTATCAAAAATGATGAAACAACGTCCAGAAAAGTATAGCCAATAATGTTTGAAAAAATTACAAATTCAAATTTTTATATCACAATTAAAAAATTTAATGAATCACTTAGAAAAATTAATTTTTTTAAAAAAATTATTTTAAAAATAGATAATAAAGGCGTTCGTGATTACTTTTTATCGATAACAACATTAGATGTTATTTTTTATAAAATAATTAATTTTATTATTATTGCTTTAATTGTGTTATTGTCTGGTTTTTTAGTTCGTGAATGAGCTATTAATCTAGTTATTAATACTAAAGAAATCTATCATGGTCCTATTTTTCATTTTACATTAAACAATGGGATTGCTCTTGGAAGAATTAATAACAATAGTGGAATTGTTTATGCTTTACAATCAATTCCTATTATATTAGGATTTTTATCATTTATTTTTTTAAAAAAATCTTATCATTACGCTCCATTGCTTTTCTTATTATTTGGCGGTTTAGGAAATATTATTGATCGTTCAATTCCAGAATTAGAATTATACAAAGCACTACCAGATATTTTTCATAATAGCCTTATTAATCCTAATAGTGTTGGTGGAGGCAATGACGTTATTAATGGTGTTGTTGATTATTGAAAATTTGTCAATAGTATAATTAATCTTTTTGATGTTTATATTGTAGTTGGTGTTTGTGTATTAGTTGTTATTTTAATTATTGGTTTTATTATCAAATGAAAAAGTGATAATGACACTAAAGATACTACAAAAAAAGCGGCTGATGAAAATGATTTAGAAATTAATGAAGTATCTAATAAACCATTTGGATATGATGATTTAGAAAAACCATAAAAATGAAAATATTATATTCTTTAACATCACCGAAACGAATTGATAAATTTTTAGTAGAAGTTACTGATTATTCGCGAACATCAATTAAAAAAATGTTAGAGCAAAATCTAGTATTAGTTAATGACAATATCATTACTAAACAAAGTTATTTATTACAAAAAAATGATAGTGTTGAAATTAAAAATGAACAATGTGTAATTGACTCTCAAAAAGAATTATTACCATTTGCATGTCCATTAGAAATTGTGTTTGAAGATCAAGATTTATTAGTGATTAACAAACCTTCTGGTATGTTAGTTCATCCAACTAGTTTTCAAGAGCAAAATACGTTAGCAAATGCTTTAAAACATTATTTAAAAACTGATGATTTTTATATTACACATCGTTTAGATAAAAATACATCTGGATTAATTGTTATCTGCAAGAACCAAAAAGCACTTTGTTGTTTACAACAACAATTCATGCAAAAAACAGTAAAAAAATCTTATTATGCTATTGTTCATAATCGTTTTGATATGCATCATTTACATTTTATGATTAATGAACCAATTGGTCATAGTTATCAAGATAAATTACGAATGAAAACAGGTGATGCTAAAAATGCTAAAGAAGCAATTAGTATTGTTAAAGTGATTGAACAATATCAAAATACTGCACTTGTTGAAGTAAGTATTATTACTGGTAGAACTCATCAAATTCGTGTCCATATGCGTCATATTAATCATCCTATTTATAATGATCCTTTATATGGAATCAGTAAGCATACAACTCCATATGAACAATATTTACATAGCTTTTATATTAGTTTTATTCATCCATCAACTAATGAAATAGTCGAATTTAAAACACTAATGCCAAATGAATTTATAAATTTAATTAAAGAGTGAAAAACAAATGAATAGTCTATATCAATTATTTATCGATGTTACATCAAAAAAATGCGTTTTAGCAATTTATAAAAATTTTAAAATTTTAGCTAATATTATTGTTGAGACAAATAACAATCTTACAGATATCATTGTCGAACACATTATTGCTTTATTAAAAGCTGTTCACTTAAAATACCAAGATTTAGATGCAATATATTTAGATATTGGTCCTGGTTCATTTACTGGTGTGCGTGTTGGCGCAATTGTTGCTAAAACAATTTGTACAACTCACAATCAAATCAAATTATTTATTAATGATAGTTTAAACATTATTGCTAATAATAAAAACAATGTTTTTGTTCATTTAGACGCAAAGGGTAATAAATCATATACAATAAGTATTATTAATAATATACAAAGCGATTATAGAATCATTACTAATGAACAGTTACAAATAGAATTAAAAAATACATCATTAACAATAATTGATGCTAATCAAGTCGATTATCATAATCTTATATATAACTTAAAATTTGATAATTTTAAATTAACTAATATTTTAGATTTTGATTTAAATTATGTTAAAAAACCTCTTAGTTAAATCTGCTAATCAAAATGATTTAAATGATATCGCTATTTTTGAAAATAAGTTTTTTTTAAATGATGCTTATTCAATAGCAAGTTTGTATCAAATGTTTAATGATGCAAATTATGAAATTGTAATTGTTGAATATGAACAAAAAAACATTGGTTATTTAATTTATATGAAAACCATTGATTTTAATGAAATTTTAAAAATAGGTGTTGATGAAAATTATCGTAATTTAAAAGTAGGTAGTGTTTTAATTGATTTATTAAAACAAAAAAAACAAAACATTTTATTAGAAGTAAGTAGTATTAATGAAAATGCTTTGAATTTTTATTTAAAACGGGGTTTTATAAAACAAAGTATTCGTAAAAAGTATTATGCCGATAACTCTGATGCTATTTTAATGATTTGAAAATATAATACGCAATAAATAAAAAACCACCCCTTGTTTAAGAGGTGGTTTTTGCATGTAAAAATAAGCCGTGTTCTGTTCTACAAAAATGTAGTGCTAATTATTTATCTATAGAATAAAGTTTATTCTATCCTAATTTAATTTCTTAATTTACTAAATTAGATTCCCTTACCAAAATTTAGGTTTCTCACTTGTGGGGTTTACCAACGTTTCATCTCATCAATTTCTTGATTAATCGTCTCTGTGGCACTTTGTGAATTTTTAAACATATAATAGAAAATTACTTAGCTTAAAAAATTCGCCGTCATACGCCTATGCTATGCTTTATTAATTATACATACACAAACACTACTAACATCACAGTTAGTGTGAGCACGGACTTTCCTCTACATTTATTTAAAAATGCAGCAATTAGCTTTTTACATCATTAAAGTATAAACCAAAAGAATTAAAAACTTTATAAAACTAATAAATTAGTATCTTCTACTAAAATAAATGAGAGTTGTTTTATTTTATAATAAAATATTTAAATATCTTTTCGTTTGTTTTTGGTATAATAAACAAGTTATATTCAAGCATAAAAATAAACTTTAGAGTTCAATTATTAGGTAGGAGGCGAGTATATGGCAAATATTGTTTCAAATGAAAAAACATATAGACATACGCAAAAAGTACGTAAAGAAAATCATGCTAAAATGTCTAAATTAAGAACAATTGTTAAAAAAACAAGAAGTTCAAATGAACAAGCTCAACTAAATGAAGCTTACAAAGTAATTGATACAACAGCTTCAAAAGGTGTTATTCACAAAAATAAAGCAAACCGTTTAAAATCAAGAACTGCAAAAGCTTTTAAGGCAAATTTACAAGTTGTTGCATAAAATTATAAATTTAATTAAAATAAAAATACTAGGAAGTGATCCATTGATCTTTTTCCTAGTATTTTTTATAACAAATTTTTTATATACTTCTTTAAAATGGATTTAAAATAATAAGTTTTTGTTGAATTAATTTTTAAAATTTTATTAATCTCATTTGTAGTGTATCCTTTAATAATTAAAATCGTAAAATGATATAGCAATAAATTTTCTTTATAAATTATTTCTAAAAGTTCGTGAATTAAAAATTTATTATTTAATTCAATGCTAACATCATCTAAATTTTCACTAATAGCCTCACGATTTTCAAAGTTATTACTATTTAGTTGATTGACTAAATTTTTATTAGATAAGGCTTTACGCAATAAATAAACTAAATAAAAATAAATTTGACGTTTAACAAAACCTATAAACTGATTTAAATTTTTAATTTTACTTACTTGAAATATTTTTAAAAATATTTCATAAATAACAGTTTTTAAATCATTTGCTTCAATATCCAAAGTATAAAATTTAAAATGTAATTGTTCATTAATGTATTTTAGAAAAATTTTGTGATAACGTTCATATAATCATCTAATGATTTTTTTATCATTAATTGATGCTAAAAAGAATATTTGTTCAAACATTTTATAACCTCTTTTAAAAAAATCATACTAGTTTTTAACTATTGCAATTTGATATTTTTTGTTTTAAATATGTTTATAATTTTTTGGATTTTTTTAGAAATTTTTTATCAGGGTTTATAAATTATAAACATTATTGTGCATAATTTTTTTAGTACTTAAAAACATTGATTTTTAATAATTAAAATCTTTTTAAAGGGTGTGCATAACTCTTATTATGTCAAGATTTTAGTAAATCAAATAAATAAATCATCAACTAAATTTGTTAAAAATATCTACAATAATTACTAAATGAAAAATGACAACAAAAAATTTGAATTTAATTGAAGTTAAAAAGGGATGTAAAGTTTATGGATATAGTAATTAAAAAAAATTGTAATTTTATTAAAAATGAAAATTATTTATATTCTTTTTATACACCTTTAATTGGTATACAAGCAACTGCTATGTATTCTTGATTTGTCAATAGAGAAAACATTTTTAATAAAAAAGGCATAATCAATTTAACGCGCGAATATTTGTTAAATGAGCTTAACATTTCAATTAATACATACAACAATTTAATTACTAAATTAGTTAATGTAGACTTAATTAAAATTTATTGTATTGAAAACAATCAACAACAAATAATTGAAGTTTTTCGCCCATTAAACTTTAATGAATTTTCAAATATTGAAAAATTTAACGAAGAGTTAAAAAATAATGTTTCAAATGATCATTATAAAATTTTAAATTTATTAAACAAAGAAAATAGTATTAACAATAATCGTTTAATCGATTTATCAACTCAATTCAAAACAAATTATTCAAATAGTTTTGAAAATAAATTAGATAAAATTAAAAAAATTATTTTAGATGAATATCAATTATCTCTTCAAATTAATGAATCAGTAAAATTAAGCATTTTAAATTTTTTTAAAAAATATAAATTTAGTGTTAATGAAATGGCCAATTTAATTAAAAATAATTTAATTAATAATATTGATTTTTTAACAATTGATTTAAACAAATTAGAATTATCAATTATTTCTAATCAACAAGTTGAAAATAATAAAACAAAATTACAATATCAAAATATTGAACGTGATTCTAGTATTTTTAATGAAAATGCTGATTTAAACTTATTTAAAAATGTAATTAACCATTATAATTATTTTGAGCCTTCTGATTTTTTAAAACACATCCGTAAGGAAAAATTGAGTGTTGAAGACAAAGAAGCTATTATTTTATTAACATATGATAAAACATTAAATAATGCAATCGTTAATGTCATTTTAGATTTTGTTTTGTTTAAAAATTTAGGCCGTTTAAATATAAAATATTTAAAATGCATTAAAGAAACTGTGCTTGGAATTAATATTAAAAACGAATATGAAATGATTAAATTTTTTCAAAATAAAAAAATGAATCAAAAACAATTAGTTTTTAATAATGATGATAACACTAACACATTTAAAAATACCGATTTTGTTGAGGTTAAATTTGGGGATTTATAAAGATGAATAATAATGAAATTGAAGACGAGTTAGATTTAGAAAATTTTAATTATCAAAAAGCATTAGAAGTTCCTAATCTTAAAGCAATTAACTTAACAGAAAATGAATTTAATTTACATTTTTGAGATATAGTTGGAGTTTATCGCTCTTATTTAAATAATCTAAAAGAACCAAATGATAGTGGTTATATTTATGAGTTAAATCGTAACGAATACAATCATTTGTGTTTAGTAGTGATTAAAAAAGAAAGTAAAGTTGATAAAGTTAAAAAAAATTATATTTTAAATACGATCAAAAATATGGATTATGATATTTCATTAACAGATGATAGTCAAATTTTTTCTAAAAAAAGCGAAATATTAGATAATGATTTGTTAGTAGAGAGAAATAAATTAATTAATTTTTTTTTAGAAGAAGCACGAAAAAATAAAAAACAATCAGCAAACAAAGAAGACAATATCACTACTAATGATCAACAATTAAAATCTGCTTTTATCTATGGCGATTTTGGTGTAGGCAAATCAATAATTACTCAAGCCTATACTAATACAATTTCATTAAAATATAATTTAAAAATTGCCTATATAACTTTGAATGAATTATTTAAAAATGTTATTCAATTTTTTAATTATAAAGATATCTCTGATTCAGTAGTCAACGAATTAATTAATGAACTTTCAAATATTGATGTTTTAGTAATTGATGATTTTTCTAGTGGCAATTTAAATTATTGATCAATTTCAACGATATTAATGCCTATTATTGAAAATAGATTAAAATCAATGAAGCAAACTATTTTTATTTCTAATTTTTCAATCGAACAATTAAATAATTCAACAAAAAATATAGCAAATATCGAAGAACAAAAAGCTAAATTACGTTTATTTAATCGAATTGAATGTCTTACATATGGTAATGTTTTTAAAATAAAAGGACCTAGTATTTTTAAAGTTACAAATAATTTATAAAAAAATATTGTTTTTTTATTAAAAATAGTGTATTATTATATTAATGGCTTGTATGGTTATTCGAGCACTTCTAGTTGTTAGATTCGTCTCCAACAATCTAGTTGTGGCAAAAGTCGTTATGTTACAGCTATTATAAATAACCAAAAAGATCATGAAAAATCGTGATCGCAAAAAGGAGGGCAACCTCCTTTTTGTTTTCTTAAAATTTAAAATAATAAAAAATATATCCATTTCTTTAACTTCTTATTTATTAATAAAAAGGAAAATGGATATATTTTAAATTGTAATTTAAGTAAATAAATTATTTATTGCCAACTAATAATTTGTATTTAATATCAAACCATTTACGATCACGAATCATTTTTATTTCATATTCATATAATGAAATTGATTGGTCGTGAAAATCAAATCAGGGTGTTTCTAGAATTTTGGGAATATTATTTAACAATGGATGATAAATAATATTAATTAAATTGTCAAAGCCAATTGTTCCATAACCTAAATTTTCATGACGGTCTTTATTTGCACCACGAGGATTTTTAGAATCATTAATATGTAATACTTTAATATAGTCAATCCCAATTTGAGCATCAAATTCTTTTAAATATTGATTAAAACTATCATGATCTAAAGCTATACCACTATCACTCATATGACAAGTATCTAAACAAACACCAATATTTTTTTTAGAATCGACATTGTCAATAATGGTTTTTAATTGTTTTAAATTAATTCCAATTTCAGAACCTTTACCAGACATAGTTTCTAAGCAAACAACTACATTAGTGTTAATAGTTGCAAAAATTTCATTTAACATTGTATAAACTTGTTTTAAAGCGATATCCTCATCTTGATCTAAACATGACCCAGGATGTAAAACGATTTTAGTAATTCCCATGAATTGAGTGCGTTCAATTTCTTGAATTAAAAATTCTTTAGCAAGCTCACGAACATATTTTTTAGAAGAACAAGGATTAATGATATATGGGGCATGAACAATTAAATTATTCAAATCTATATTATGTTCTTTTAATAAATTATGAGCTTCATTAATTTTAAATAATTCAATTGGTTGACGTCTTGTATTTTGTGGAGCGCCCGTATAAACCATTAATGTATTAGCGCCATAAGATAGTGCTTCTTTTACACTACCATAAAAAAAATCATTAGCTTTAAGGCTTACATGACTACCAATAATTAAATTATATTTATCCATATTATTTTGCTTCTCCCTCATTACTTTTCTTAAATTTAATTGGTTTATATCATTTTAAAACTTCTTTAGTATATTCATGATTTTGTTTATCTTCATAATGTAAATAAAGATTAGGTTCAAAATGTGTTCCTCAACCAGTTTTATAACGCGCTTCTACTAATACTAAATTTGATTGTTCATAAATCCGAGGATAAATCATTTTAATTCGTTTTGGCTCAAATTGATATTTTCGCATCATTTCCAAAAGATCAACCAAACGTGTTGTAGGAATAACCATTGCTAAATTAGCTTTTTGTTTAATGATTTTAGCACAACCTTGCATAATTTGTTCAAAGTTAAGCGCAATTTCATATAAAGCAAGTGTTTTTAATGGTTTTTTAGTTGATGGAATAATTTTATCTTGTTTATAAAAAGGAGGATTACAAATTATTGCATCATATTTATTGTTTTCAATTTTATCAAAAGTTTTTCAATATTCATTAAAATCTGCATGAATAATATTAATTTGTTTTTCAAGATGGTTTTCTTTAACATTTAATAATGCTAAATCAATTGCTTCTGATTGAATTTCAATGGCATCAATATTCATATCTTCTTTTCGTGACGCTAAAAAAATGCTTAATGCTGCATTGTTTGTTCCTATTTCTAAAACCTTTTTTGTTTTTGAAGATAAACTAATAAAATTAGCTAATAAAACAGTATCAACTGAATAATTAAACATTTGTTTATCTTGATATACAAATAAGTTTGTATCAAAACCCAAAGTATTTTTGATATATTTTTTTTGCATAAGTGTTTTTAAATTAAAGAAAAACTCCACGTTGAAGGTGGAGTTTAGTTAAATATTATTAATGGAGCGGGTGATGGGAATCGAACCCACACTAATAGCTTGGAAGGCTATAGTTCTACCATTGAACTACACCCGCATAAATGGTGCTGGAAGAGGGACTTGAACCCTCACGACCGTGAAGTCACTGGATTTTAAGTCCAGTGCGTCTACCATTCCGCCACTCCAGCAAAAATAAAAAGAGTAATACAACGTATAATTTTTTTAACCATGTATTACTCTATAATAATAAATGGTGCCCCATAAAGGTTTCGAACCTTTGACCCCTTCATTAAAAGTGAAATGCTCTACCACTGAGCTAATGAGGCATAAACACACAATAATTATTATAACATAATAATGAAGTTAATTGTGGTTGAATATAAATAATTTAATGGCTGGCCTGGTAGGGATCGAACCTACGCGTGGAAGAATCAAAATCTTCTGCCTTACCGCTTGGCTACAGGCCAATAAATGGTGGACAGAGTAGGATTCGAACCTACGAACCTCTCGGAGCCGGGTTACAGCCGGATGCGTTTGGCCACTTCGCTATCTGTCCAATTCTATAGTGTGCCTTAATAAAACACTATAAAATTATATAAAAATTGTTATCTAATGTCAAGTATTTTTTTAGCTAAATTAATCAATAATTTTAATAATCTTCACTTTATAAGGTGATGCTAAAGTATGTACAGTAACTTCACTACCTTCTTTTTGTTTTACAACAGCTTTTCCAAGTGGTGTGTCCATTGAAATTTTATTTGCAAAAGGGTCTGAATCCATTGATCCAACCAATGTAATCACTTCTTTATGATCTTTTTGATAATTATAAATTTCAATTGTAGAACCAATAGAAACTTCATCTGTTGAACGCATTACATCTTCAATTAATTCATAATTCTCTAAAATTTCTTCAATTTCATCCTTACGTTTTTTTAATGCTGCTTGTTCATTTTTAGCTGCGTCATAATCAGCATTTTCAGATAAATCACCTTGTTCACGAGCGTCTTGTAATTGTTTTGTAATTGCAGGTCATTTAACATCTAAAATCTCTCTTAATTCTAATTGCAATTCTTCAAGACGATGCTTTGAAATCGTATACTTTGCCATAATATTCCCTCGTATAAATAAAAAATCTATTCATTAATTATATCATTACATAATATATAAATTAATAACAAATAAAAAGAACTAACCTCATTAAATAAGGCTAGTTCTAATTTTGCGTAGCGATGACCTATTTTACTTACGCTATTTTTGGCTCTAGAGTGCTTGACTTCTGTGTTCGGGATGGGAACAGGTATTTCCACTCTGATATGATCACTACACAATTATGATCGATGTCTGAAAACTAAATATTATCAACTATTTTCTAAAAATTAACTAAGAACTTATATAAGTCCTCGAATTATTAGTATCGGTTAGCTAAACACGTCACCGTGCGTACACATCCGACCTATCAACGTTATAGTCTTTAACGATTCTTACTTCATTTAAGAAAGGGAAGATTAATCTTGAAGTTAGTTTCACACTTAGATGCTTTCAGCGTTTCTCTATTCCACACGTTGCTACCCTGCAGTGCCGCTGGCGCGACAACAGGATCACAAGAGGTGTGTCCATTCCGGTCCTCTCGTACTAGGAACAGCTCTTCTCAATCTTCCTACGGGCATGACAGATAGGGACCAACCTGTCTCACGACGGTTTGAACCCAACTCACGTATCTCTTTAATCGGCGAACAGCCGAACCCTTGGAACCTGCTTCAGCTCCAGGATGAGATGAGTCGACATCGAGGTGCCAAACAGTGCCGTCGATATGAACTCTTGGGCACTATCAGCCTGTTATCCCCAGAGTAGCTTTTATCCGTTGAGCGATGGCCATTCCATTCTGAGCCACCGGATCACTATGACCTAGTTTCCTACCTGTTCGACTTGTAAGTCTCACAGTCAAGCACCCTTATACCATTACACTCTATACACGATTTCCAACCGTGCTGAGGGTACCGTTGCGCGCCTCCGTTACCTTTTGGGAGGCGACCGCCCCAGTCAAACTGCCCACCTAACACTGTTCCCCAGCCAGATTCATGGCTGCAGGTTAGAGAAATCTTATCACAAGGGTAGTATTCCAACGATGACTCCATATACCCTAGCGAGTATACTTCAAAGTCTCCTACCTATGCTCTACAAGTAATAAAATTTCCCAATATTAAGCTACAGTAAAGCTTCATGGGGTCTTTCCGTCCAATCACGCCAAGAGGGCGTCTTCACCCTCACCAGGATTTCACCGAGTCTACAGTTGAGACAGTCAAGAGATGGTTACACCATTCAAGCGGGACGGAATTTACCCGACAAGGAATTTCGCTACCTTAGGACCGTTATAGTTACGGCCGCCATTCACTGGGGCTTCAGTCAAAAGCTTCGCTTACGCTAACATTCTTCTTTAACCTTACAGCATTGGGCAGGTGTCACCCCATATACATCGTCTTACGACTTAGCATAGAGCTGTGTTTTTGTTAAACAGTCCCCCCTCGCTATTCACTGCGGCTCACCTTTTACAGCGAGCACCCCTTATTGCTAACGTACGGGGTTAATTTGCAGAGTTCCTTAACTGTAGTTAACTCGCTAACCTTAGGATATTCTCCTTGACCACGTGTGTTCGTTCTCGGTACGGACTACTAATTGTTTAACGCTAGAAGCTTTTCTTGGAAGCATGATATATATGTCTTCGCTACTACCCGAAGGGGTCGCTCGTACTCATAACTTAGTCTTAATAGTAAGCGGATTTGCCAACTTACTAACCTTGCTATTTAAACCGGAATCCAATAACCGGCACATAATAACCTTCTCCGTCACTCCATCACACAATTCGTAGGTACAGGAATATTAACCTGTTTCCCATCGACTACGCTTTTCAGCCTCGCCTTAGGATCCGACTTACCCTGGGAGGACGACCCTTGCCCAGGAACCCTTAGTCAATCGGTTTGAGAGATTCTCACTCTCATTCGTTACTCACGCCAGCATTCTTACTTGTATAAAGTCCAGTAGTCTTCACAGTCTACCTTCGCCCCATATACAACACTCGTCTACCGCTACATATACAATATGTAACCCATAACTTCGGTTATATGCTTAGCCCCGTTACATCTTCCGCGCAGAGTCTCTCGACAAGTGAGCTGTTACGCACTCTTTAAACGGTGGCTGCTTCTAAGCCAACATCCTTGCTGTTTATGAAACTCAACATCGTTTTCCACTTAGCATATATTAGGGACCTTAGTTAATGATCTGGGCTGTTTCCCTCGCGACAATGAAGCTTATCCCCCACTGTCTGACTGCTAGAATAGGTAATATGGTATTCAGAGTTTGATTCTATTCAGTACACCGAGGTGGCGCCATCATAGATTCAGTGCTTTACCCCCATATTTCCAATAATCTAACGCTATTCCTAAAAATATTTCGACGAGAACGAGCTATCACGGAGTTCGATTGGAATTTCACCACTATCCACAGGTCATCCCCTGTCGTTTCAACGAAAGTGGGTTCGGTCCTCCAGTGAATGTTACTTCACCTTCAACCTGCCCATGGATAGATCACCCCGTTTCGCGTCTATTGCAACATACTAAAGCGCCCTATTAAGACTCGGTTTCCCTACGGCTCCATTTCTACAATTTAACCTCGCATGCTACAATAACTCGCTGGCTCATACTTCAAAAGGCACGCTATCACACATTAATGTGCTCTAACACCTTGTAAGCTTATGGTTTCAGGTTCTATTTCACTCCCATCTCTGGGTTCTTTTCACCGTTCCCTCACGGTACTATGCTCTATCGGTGACAAACTAGTATTTAGGCTTACCCAATGGTCTGGGTGGATTCAGGCAGGATTTCACGTGTCCCGCCCTACTCAGGATCCTACTAGGTAAAAAATTAATTTCGTATACGGGATTATCACCCTCTGTGATTTGGCTTCCCAACCAATTCTACTATCAATTTTTAGTCCATATTGTAGTCCTACAACCCCGAATCGAAATTCGGTTTGGCCTCCTCCCCTTTCGCTCGCCGCTACACAGGGAATCACTTCGTTTTCTTTTCCTCTGGCTACTGAGATGTTTCACTTCACCAGGTATCGCTCTGTTAAACTATGAATTCATTTATACAGTAATCTAATTCTCATTAGACTGAGTTTCCTCATTCGGAGATCAACGGATTAAAGCCTCTTATCAGCTACCCGTTGCTTATCGCAGATTAGCACGTCCTTCATCGCCTGTTTGTCCCAAGGCATTCACCATAAGCTCTTAGTAACTTATTATAAATCCTTAAAGTTGTTTGTTTATGATTGTTAACTATATTAATTAATATAGTTTCTGTTCACTGACAACTTAATGTCAATGATTAGAAAGATTTGTTGATAATTATTCAGTTTTCAAAGATCGATCATCCATAATATATAAAATATTATGGGAGAGAATAAACTCTCAAAACTAAATAGAATCCGACCATATGAACTTTTGAAATATTTTTTAAAAAAAGTGGCTAATATTCACATGGATTTTTATAAAAATGTACACTTATTAGTACGTAAATTAAAAATTTACTCCGAAGAAAGGAGGTGATCCATCCCCACGTTCTCGTAGGGATACCTTGTTACGACTTAACTCCAGTCACCGATCCTACCCTAGACGCATGCCTCCAAAAGGTTAGCTTTGCGGTTTTAGATATTACCAGCTCCCATAGTTTGACGGGCGGTGTGTACAAGACCCGAGAACGTATTCACCGCGACATGTCTGATTCGCGATTACTAGTGATTCCAACTTCAAGAGGGCGAATTGCAGCCCTCTATCCGAACTGAGACTAACTTTTTCTGTTTCGCTTCATCTTACGATTTTGCAGCAGTTTGTATTAGCCATTGTAGCACGTTTGCAGCCCTAGATATAAGGGGCATGATGATTTGACGTCATCCCCACCTTCCTCTACCTTGCGGTAGCAGTATCGCTAGAAAAGCAACTAACGAAAGGGGTTGCGCTCGTTGCGGGACTTAACCCAACATCTCACGACACGAGCTGACGACAACCATGCACCACCTGTCATATTGTTAACCTCAACTATATTTCTATAGCGTCGCAATAGATGTCAAACCTAGGTAAGGTTCTACGTGTATTGTCAAATTAAGCAACATGCTCCACCACTTGTGCGGGTCCCCGTCAATTCCGTTTGAGTTTCATTCTTGCGAATGTACTACCCAGGCACATCATTTAATGCGTTAGCTACAACACCGACTCGTTCGAGCCGACATTTAATGATGATCGTTTACGGTGTGGACTACTAGGGTATCTAATCCTATTTGCTCCCCACACTTTCGAGCCTAAGCGTCAGTGATAGTCCAAGTTGGCGCCTTCGCCACCGGTGTTCTTCCATATATCTACGCATTTTACCGCTCCACATGGAGTTCCCCAACTCCCTACTACACTCTAGGTTTACAGTTTTTGATACAGCTAGACGTTAAGCATCTAGATTTAATACCAAACTTACAAACCCGCCTGCGCTCGTTTTACGCCCAGTAAATCCGGATAACGCTTGCATCCTATGTATTACCGCGGCTGCTGGCACATAGTTAGCCGATACTTATTCAAATGGTACAGTCAAACTAAAATCATTTCCTATCTTAGCGTTTCTTCCCATATAAAAGAACTTTACAATCTATAAGACCTTCATCGTTCACGCGGCATTGCTTCATAAGGCTTGCGCCCATTGTGAAAAATTCCCTACTGCTGCCTCCCGTAGGAGTATGGGCCGTGTCTCAGTCCCATTGTGGCTGTTCTACCTCTCAGTACAGCTACGCGTCATTGACTTGGTGAGCCATTACCTCACCAACTATCTGATACGTCGCACCCCCATCCAAAAGCGTCGCAAACGCGACTTTCTACATCTTCTCATGCGATATTGATGTTATTATTCGGTATTAGCTAATCTTTCGACTAGTTATCCCCAACTTAAGGGTAGGTTGGATACGTGTTACTCACCCGTTCACCACTAAGCCTAAAAGGCTTCGTTCGATTTGCATGTATTAGGCATGCCGCCAGCGTTAATCCTGAGCCAGGATCAAACTCTTTAAAATTGACGGATTCTATTTAGTTTTCAAAGATCATTCTTATTGTATTCAATACATTAAAAACGTTTAAACACAATACATTAAAGTATAAACAAATTTATTTAAAATGTCAAGAAATATTTTATTTTTTTAAAATTGTTTAACTTGCTACTTAAAAGCAACTAGAATATTATAATCAAAAAATTAAGAAAAATCAATCTTTTTTATTTAAATTTAAACAAAAAAAGTGGGGGACCCACTTTTGACTTAATACTATATTATATTATATTTTAATTTTAGAAATTTCCAGAAGTAGCTAAGTGATCATCATGATGGCTATCTTGTTTTTCAAAAACAATTCGAGTTGCTTGTTCACGATATTTAACTTTTTGTTCAATACTTAAAGAACTAATTACAACTTGATCTTGTTGCATTAAAATTTGTTCTTGATCATTAATTGCTAAGAAAATAGCACTTGATAAATTGTTTTTTTGATATAAAACTAATTTATCATAATCATTCAATAAATTTAAATCTTGATCAAAATATGTACCATTTGATAATTGATTTTTTTGCTCTTCTTCTTGTTTTTGAACAGCTAAAGTGGCTTTTTGTGTTTGTTCTAAAGCAATCTTTAAAGAGAAATAATTAACAAAACCAATAATGCTAACAGCAAAAGCGATCGTAATAACTAAAAACGCAATATAAACACTTTTTTTAGCATCAAAACTTTGTTTTAATTCTTTTCAATAAGTTAAAAAAGGTTCTGAACTTAAACTAGCGTAGTCATTATCATTTAGTGTAACACTAAAATTGTTTGGTCGAAAATTAATTCCAATGGCAATATAACTAAGAATTCAACTAACAACAATTAATGATCCTACTAAATAAAGAGTTGTGATTGAAGTATGATAATAAAACTTTTCACTAATAGGAAAATCTGCTTTTGCACGTGATTTTTTATTTAGATAATAATATAAAAACAACAAACCAAATGATAAAATAGCAAAAATGATAGGAACTACATAACCTGCAATGTTGTGTTTACTAAACCCTTGTAGTTGTTCTAAAAAAATACCGTCATTAGGGTTATAAATTTTTTTAGCACTCAAACCATCAAGGCCAGTTG
This sequence comes from Ureaplasma urealyticum serovar 8 str. ATCC 27618, assembly GCF_000169535.1. NCBI lineage: Bacteria > Bacillati > Mycoplasmatota > Mycoplasmoidales > Mycoplasmoidaceae > Ureaplasma > Ureaplasma urealyticum. The sequence goes on along the minus strand of NZ_AAYN02000002.1, from coordinate 339,315 downwards.
TATTAACTGATGTTAGTGAATAAAAATTTTTATTAGGACTAAATCAAACAGCAAAACCAACGACAAGACTAACAATACATAAAATACCAATTAAAACAATAATGTAATTTATTAATCGTTGTTTCATATATATCCTTTCTTAAACAAAATTATATAAGTTTATTAATAAGATTTGCAAGTAAATAAAGGCTTGCAGTTTCTGATCTTAAAATGGTTTTTGTTAAACTAATACAAACAACATTATTAATTTTTTTTAATAATGCAATTTCTTCTTGTTCAAAACCACCCTCTGGACCAATTACTAAAGCAATTTTTTGATAGGTTGAATTTTCTTTAAAAATATCATTTAAAAAAATTTGCTTTTCATTTTCATAAGCTACTAAGATTAAATCATAATTTAGCAATACTTTTAATAATTCACTAAAACTAAATTGTTCATAATAATTAACTAAATAATTGCGTCGCGCTTGTTCACAAGCTTCTTTAATAATAGTTGAAATGCGATTATTTTTAATTAGTGTACTATTATAAGTTCTTTTAAAAATTGTTTGATAGATACTATTAATTCCTAATTCACATGCTTTTTGAACAATTCATTCAAAATTATTAGGTTTAATACTAGCTTGAAATAAATCAATTTTAGTACTTAATTCACAATCATTAAAATAAGGTTTAATAATTGTTGCATGTAATGGTTCAAGATTAATAATTTCAGCAATAAAAGCTTGTGTTTCATTAATAACAATAATCTCATCATGCAAACGCATACGCATAACATTTTTAATATGGTGCACATCAGAATCATAAAAATAAACTTTTTTATCTTTAATTTTAGAAACAAAATAACGTTGCATAACTTTTTTAATTTAATAACTGATCTAAAATCGCATTAATAAATTTATATGATTCATCATTTGAATAATTATGAGTTGTAATTAAAGTTTGATCAATAATAATTTTTTTTGGTGTTTTTAAAACTAAATATTCACCATAGGCACTTAATAATAAAGCTTGTTCAACATATGATAAACGTTCAAATGTTCAATCTTTATTAATAAATGGTTTTATCATTTTAATTAATTGTTCGCAATTATCTAAAATATACTCACTAACACTTAATCAACTAACATCTAATTCAAAATCAACTAAAGCACTTTTTAAAGCAATTGTTTTATTTTTTTTTGTGATTAATCAATGGTAAACAAATTGAAATAACTTTACACGTTTGGCTCATTGAGTTTTCATTTTTATAAATCAATCCCTATATTCACACTTTTAGTATCAACACCTAAATTTGAATAAATAAAAGAAGCTAAATGGTTTTGGACATCTCTTACTTCATCAAGATCAACTTTTCGGTGCTCATCAAATAATGCAATGATAATAGAAATATCAACAAGCGATTCATCATATTGAGTGATATCGATACTTTTGATTACAAATTTTTTGTTAACAATTAAATTAAATTTTTGTTCAATAAATTTTTTAATATTTGGTTTAGAAATTAAAATTTTTCCAGTTTTTGCATTATTAATGGTAATGTATTGCATTATTATTTAGCTCTTCCTACATATTGACCATTTGATGGATTAATAATTACTTTTTCACCAGATTTAATAAATTGTGGAACTTGAAATTCTCATTTTGATGCTAATCATGCTCGTTTAGTAGCGTTTTGAACTGAGTTACCTTGAACTGCTTCTTCTGCTTCAACAATTGTTACTACTAACTGATCTGGTAAACTTACACCCATTAATTCACCATCATAACGCATAACACTTACTTCAGTACCTTCTTCAATAAAGTTTTTTTCTCAACTTAATTGATTATAAGGAATTGAGATTTGTTCATATGTTTCATTGTCCATAAATACATATCCGCTACCATCATCATAACTAAATGTCATTTTTGATTTTTCAATTATTGCTTGTTCAACTTTTTCACCAGTTAAAACTTCAACAGTAATTGCACCAGTGCGCAAATTTTTAACTTTACATTTTACAATTCCTTCACGCATAGCTGTTTTATTAAATGAGTTTTCAATTACTTGATAAATACTACCCTTATACAAAAAAGTATGCCCAGCACGCAAATCTTTTGCTTGAATAATTGTTGCCATTATTATTACCTCGTATTTTTGCAAAAATAATATAAAATTATAACCTAATTATTAGTGTTATTATGCATTTAAAACAGATTGTACTTTATATTCTTTAAAATATTTCGTTTTTTTCTAACTATATTTATAAAGAGGTTTAAAAATGACTAATAAAAACAATGGCATGCATCTTGAAGTTCTAATTAATAAATCGATTGCTTTATTTAATTTACAATATCAAGCGTTTTTTAAAAAACGTTATGTTGATATCGTAATTAAAAATGTTGATCATTGTTTTGTACAAGGAAAAATTAAACAAAAAAGCGAAACGGATTATTATGGATTTTATCAAGGTAATTATTTTGATTTTGAAGCCAAGCAAACTAATAAAAACGCTTTTTTAATCAAACAAATCCAACCACATCAATTAGCTCATTTATATTTAATCCACAAAAACTGTGGTTTTGCTTTTTTAATTATTAGTTTTATTAATCATAACTTATATTTCATTATCACTTTTCAACAATTAGTTAACTACTATCAAAAAACAAAACGAAAATCAATTCCTCTTCATTGATTTAAAGAACATTGTGTTGCATTAGAAATAATTTTTCCTGGAGTTATTAATTTTAAAAAAATGATTGATGATTTAAAACTAAAATACTACAACAACTAAACAGGCTTGTTGTTTTTTTGAACATAGTTCTTATACAAGAATAGGTCTTTAGCAGTTTTAAGTCCATAAATTCGAACTTGTTCACGCTTTATATTATATTTTTTACTAACACTAAAAAATTTAACCTCTGTTTTAGTATTACCTAAAGCTGAATTTGTATAAAAATTTTCATTATTAAATTCTTCATTAAAAATTGTTTTAGTATTTAAAAATGGTAAAGACAAATTGTTATGATCATAAGTTAAAATCGAAGTTAAAAAATATTTTGAATCTAATGAATTGTATGAAACATATAATAAATCATTATTTTTAAAAAAGTTTTCATCATACTTTTTTAATAGTTCGTTTTTTATTTCTTCATGAATTAATGCACTACTATATTTATCAAAATTTAAATCATCAATCATTAACTGTTGAAAATCTTTAAAATTAGTTATTAAATTATAGTTGTACAAACCATTACTTGCACTTGATTTTTGTGAAATATAAAAATTTGAATAAGATGATACAAGATTATTATCAATCGCTTTTAATTCGCGTACGCTTTGACTAATAAATTCGTATTGCTTATTGTATGATACTTTATAAATGATTGGTGTTAGTATGATAGTTAATAAACTAGAATAACCAAGTACTCGAAATAAAATCTTTTTATTTTTTTTGTTTAACTTTCAAAAATTAGTTTTTGAATCAATATTTGACATTATAATTCTTCTTCATAGTTTGTGATTACTCATGAAATATCATCATCATTTTCACAAGCATTTACAAAACGCACTAAACGTTCACGAGCATGATCATCTAAACTAATAAAATCAGTTGGAATAAGTTTAATTTCAGCACTTTGGATATTGGCATTATTATTTTCAAGAATTAATTTTGTAGCACTAAAATCTTTTGGTTGAACTAAAATTTCGATAATTTCATCATCTTCATTAATATCAACAATATCTTGATCAACAAGAAGTTCAAACCATTCATCTAATGTTTTTGTTTTTTTATCAATTAATAATTGACCATATTCATTAAATAACATGCTTACAGAGTTTGGCTTAGCAATTTGCCCTTGTAACTTTGAAAAATAACCACGAACAGCTGAAATTGTTCGTTGTTCATTATCAGTTAAAGCGCGTACAATAATTGCTAACCCATTTGGACCATATCCTTCATATGTTAATTCTTTTAAATTATCAGCATCTTTACTAGCGCCATTAATATTTCTTTCAATTGAATCACGACTTAAATTGTTATTTAAAGCACGTTCAATAGCAACTTTTAAACGTGGATTAGCTTCGGGATTTGGACCACCCATTTTTGCAGCTGCTTTAATTTCTTTTGCGCACTTCATTCAAATCTTAGCTTGTTGTTGTTGTTTTTTATTAATTCCGCTGGCAATCAAATGTTTTCTTGGCATATTCTTTTAACTCCTATTTTAATGTTTCTTTCAATAAAAAATGGCTTAAAAAATCAATATCAATTTTTATACCTTCGTTATAACGTTGATGAATAAATATATTAATCACATTTTCATGATATTTTTTTCAATCATTATTTACTAGCAATGATTCATATTCGCTATGATTAATATTTAACGATTCATTTTTAACGATCATATCATACAAAATCTTTAAACGTGTATCAATTTTATTCTCAAGTTTTTTATAATCAATAAAATTTTTTGTCATAAAATCTGTTGGTTTAATATGAGTCTTTGTTTGATCTTTATAAATAATTGTTCATGTTAAACCCATATCTAATAAGTTTTCCATAGTAATGGTTTGAATAGGCTTTTTAGAAATGAAGTAATCATTTTTATTGGTATTTACAATTTTAGGATCTCGAAAATAAAATGTTTTTGTATAAATAGTTAAATTATTATCATTAAAATCATACAAACTACTAATATCGGCGTCAGTAATTGTTTTAATAATTTCATTCGTTGAAACTTTTCACTTTTCAATTTCATTTTTTAATTTTTGAATAAAACGTAATCGTCCAACATATTCAGCATAAAATTTTGCTTTTTGAATCATTTCATTTGTTAAATTAATTTTTTTATTTTTATCAACACTTTCAATAATTTCGTGTTGGTTATCAATATAGTTATTAGCTAATTTAGAAATATCGTTAGTGATTAATGAAACATTAGATTTTAATGGAATCGAATCAGGAATAATAATTGAACAAGAGCTTACAAAAATAGGAATCGTTCCTAATCCTAAAAATAGACCTAATTTTATTAACAATTTCTTCTTATTAATTTGCATGGTTTACATTTACCCAAATTAAAATTCCTATTAACTAATATTAATATATTTTAACAAATTAAACTATTAGATACAATAACATCAAAACTTATTAACTTAATATAAATAAAAAATATTAAAGACTATAGCGCAATCTTTAATATTTTCTTAATTTTATTTCATTGTTTTAACTTTTTGACCATAGCCACGTTTTAAAGCTTTAAACACAAATGTGGCTTTATTTTTTTCTTTCGGATCATTAAAACGTGAATTTGTTCTTCATTTTCAATATGTAATCATGTATAAAAAATCATTTTTACCATAATTTCATTCTTTTGGCGTATTTCAAAGCATTGCGCCACGGTTTCCCATAATCATTGAACGAACACGTTTTTCACTTTCAGCACCCATGTCAGCTTTTAGCAATAAATAAACACGACCTTCACCTGATAATGAATCAGAACCTGTTCATCATAACCCGCCAGAAACATTTCTAAAATATGTTTCATGAACATATCATTGCATTACAATTCCTAAATGAACTAATGCACGCATGTATGGATTATCTTGTTCATATTCTAAATTAGGATGTTTTTTAGCATATTCTGCACGTGCTGTTCATAATTTGTTAACTAAGTGTTGGATGGCATCTAACATGTTAATTTCACTAACTTTAGCTGCTTCACCAGTTTTTTTCTTACCACTAGCAAATAATACACCACTTAAACTATCTTCTTTAAGATTTTTTAAACCATAATATAATGGGTTTTTCTCTTGTGTAATACTTTCAAAATCTTCAGCTAGTGGTGATTTTTCAAACACTAAGTTAATTAAATCACCGATTGTTTCAGCTCTAATTTTGTTTGGTTCAACAAGTTTAGCAATCTTTAGTAAATTTGTTGTTTCTGTTAATCCAAACGTTTTCATTGCTTCATTAACTTTTTTAATACCCTCTTCGTTAGTAAATAAATCAAGACCATTTTCTTTTAATAAAGTAAATATCTTATCAATGAATAAATTTACAAAGTCTAATTGATCTACTTGGCTAACTAATTCTTTTACAAATGTCTGAATTACTTTAATATCTTGAGCATTAGTATTTTCTAATTTTAGTGTTCTAAAAATATATTGAGCCATAAATTGTGTTGAAGAATCAATAGTTAATAAACGTTTGATGAAAGGTACAAAATCACCTTTTTGCTTATCAACATTGCGCTTAATCAACATATTTAAAATGATATTAATTGATGGTTGATTATTAGTTTCGATTTGTTTTAAATATTCATCTTTATGATCAACTAAATCATTAACTACTTCGTCAATGATTTTAATTAATTTTTCATCACCAATAATGAATTGATATGATCCTTTTAAGAATGCTTCACTATATTGTTTATCAACATTAGTAAAATCAGAGAGTTTTTGAGCAAAACTATTACTAATTAGTTGGCCAATATAATTATTTAATTGTGATGACTTAGAAATTGTTGTTAATAATTCTTTGAAAATATGTTTAATCTTAGCAATTGTTGTTTGTTCTTTTAAATAAGAAGAATTCAAGATTGCTTTTATATAATCAAGTACATTATGTTGTGGCGTTGTACTCTTATTAGTGTTTTGGTTCGAAGAAGCATTTGAGCTAATATTAATTTTATTACCAAATAAATTAGCATATGCATCTTGAGGTAAATGATTAAATATTACTTTTAAGAAATTTAAAATAGCATCATTTGTATCTAATTTAACAATTTCAAATAATTTTGCAATTTGCTGTGGTGATGTTAAGTATGAAACAACATCGCTTTGCATAATAGTTGCAAAATCAGCATTTTCATCAATAATCTTAACTGCATTTGTACTTAATGCTGTAATTAGTTTGTTTAAACCATCATTAACATATTCAAGATTGAAAATATTCTTAATAACAAAATCAACAAAACCTTTTAGTTTATTAGTATCATCTGTTGATAAATTTTCTAATTTGAAATATGTTTTAATTGTATTAGCAAATGATGTTGCAATATCATCAATCAATGAAGAAGATCCACTAATTACTTTATTAATTGCATCTTTTAATTTACTGATAATTTCAGTTTGGTTTTTATTAATATATGCTGATAATAATTGGCCAAAAGTTTCATGATTCTTATATTCATCTTTATGATCAACTAAGCTATTAATTGCATAAATAATTAAATTTTGAATTTGTTCAAATAAGTTTTGGTTAGTAAATACTTTTTGAACTAAAGTTTTATATTCTTGTTTTAAACTAGTTAAACCTGGAATTCCATTAATAATTAAATTACTTAGTTTTTGACCCAATCCAGTACCTAAGTTATTTAATAAACCTTGATTTGTATTTTGAACAATTTGTTTTGTTAGTTCATTAATAATTGTTTTTAATTTTTCTTTTGTTGTAGAATCCATTTCATGAGCAAATAAAGTTTTTACATAAATATAATATTTATTTATATCTAACTTACTACTATTACTATTTTGTTGAAAATTTGATGGATTTGAAGAATTGTTTTCAACAGTTTGATTAAAGAAATGATTAAAATCAATTTCATCTAAAATTAATTTAATAACGTCAATATAATCATTACTTGTAATTTCACTAACTTTTAGTACATCAATTAATGAAACAATTTGTTTTGGATCACTAAAATCAAAAATTGTTTTAATAAAACTAATCAAACTATCTTGTTGTTCGCTTAATAATTTTGTTAAGTTTTCGTGTTTTGTAATTGAGTTAAATAAGTTATCAAATAATTTATTGTATAAATCAAATTTTGTTAAATTATTAGCAATTTTTTTAATGAAAGCAATTAATTTATCTTTATGCGCTTTTTGGATTTGATCGTATGTTTTTTGTGGTGAAACTTGTTTGAAGATCACACGTGCGAATAATTCATCAACTTTTTCATTTTCAAATAATTTTTGAACAAAATTCTTTAAATTATTTTTTAAATTTGCTTGTTCAAGACTAATAAGTTTAGCAATTAATTCTTCAAATGAATTTGTATTCGCTAAATCAGAAGCATGTGAGACAAAGCTATTTGTTATAGATTTTAAAATATCTTTTAATTCGTTACTATTAGCAATAAATTCAATTATTGGTTTGATTAAACTATCTTTTTGGTTACTATCAATATTTAAAGTATTTGCTAGATTTGAGCTAAAGATTCAATTTGATAATTTATTAGTAATTAAAATTTGAATTTCTTCATTAGCAAATAAACGATCAATTAATGTTTTAATAACTTCATTAATTTTAACAACACTAGTATTAGCATGATTTTTATTTAAAGCTTGTGATTGAAGCACTTTTTTAATAAGTGTATAAATTTTATCAATTTGTACTTTAATACTTTGTTTTTGTACTTTATTACTAATTGTTGAACTTGATGCTAAACTTGTAATAATTTGTTCAATTTTACTAATTGGTGCATGATCAACTAAAATTGTAATTAATTGATTTCATTCACTACTTGTAATTTCATTAGTTTTAAAAATTTCTAATAAATTACTTAATGCACTAATGTCTGTCACGTTCTTGTTAATAAAATCATTTCATACATCATCTTTAAGTGATTGGTTATTAATTAATGCTTGAATATTTGTTTTTAAGAAATCAACTGATTGATCAACAATATTTTGCAAGTATGATAAATTAGGAACTTGTTTTAAAATTTTGTCAAAAATGTTAATTAAAGTATTTTTGTTTTCTTCTGATAAATTTTTAATTTCAAAATAGTTTAAATATGAATTAATAATTGCAGTTGATGTTGCTTTTGTTAAATTTACATTTTTTACAATTGCATTTAAAAGTTGTTTTAGTTGATTTTTAATTCAACTATCATCTATATTAATAATTTTTTGAATTAAATCACCAAAATCTTGCGCATTCTTTAATTGTTCTTGATGATTAATTATTTTTGCAAATCCTTCAATAACTAAATTTTGAACAACTTGTTTAAAATCATTTCCACTCAATAAATTATTAATTAGTTGTCGATATTCATTTTTTTGTGTGCTTAATGCTTGAACTTTTTTAATTAATAAATCACTTAATTTTTCGCTAACAAATGATGAAGTTGTTTTTCAAAAATGATCTTCATGATTATCATTCATTACATCTGTAACAAATAATTTAACAATTTCTTTAAGTTTTGTTTTTGCTGACTCACTAAAATTATGTTCAACTAAAGCTTTTAAATAGTTAAAGTACACATTAATATCATTTTTTTGATTTTGGTTATTGTTTGTAGTTGGTTGATTATTAAAACCAATATCATTAACAATAACATTTAAAACATCAACATAATCTTGTGCAGAAATAGCTTCAATATTAAATATATCAATAACTTTTATTAATTCTGATGGTTGATTTAAATTTAAAACTTCTTTTAAAATATTTAAAATTGATGATAAATCACCCGTTAATAACTTATCAACACTTGTTTTATCGCCTAATTTTGTAAATAAGTTGTCTAAAACATTGTTGTAGATGCTAAATTGATTTAGATTATTTGCTAATTTTGTAATTAGATTTTTAATTTTATTAATTGATGATTCACTAATATTATCATATGTTTTTGTTGCATTAATTTGTGGAATAGCATAACACAATAGTAATGTTTGTATTTCATCATCTACTAATAAGTTTTGAATAATCTTAGTAATAGCTGGTTTAATTTTTTCTTTGCTTGTATTAACAATTTGGTTAATAATCTCAGATAAAGTTGTAGTATTATCGAAATTATTACTATTTGATAAAATAGATTCAATTAAGGCATTGAAAATTGTTTGTAATTGCTTATCTTTTAAAAGAGCATTAATTATATGTTCAATAACTTCCGGTTGTTTTTCATCTTGTATATTAAGTGAATTTAAGAAAGATTTGATTGGAGCCAAATCTAATAATAAATTTTTAGCAAAACTTCTAATATTATTTGAAGTTAAAAGTTTATCAAAAGTAAATTCAATAATATTTTTTGTTTTAGTTGCAACATTACTATCAAATGTTTTAGCTTTTTGAGCTAATGCTTTAATTAAATCAAAAATAATATTTTTAATTTTATTTGAATTTACTTCTGAATTTGAAACAGAAGCATTTCTAGTAAGTGCTAAAGAATTAGTTGATGATGATTTAGAATTAATTAAACTATTTAATGGTAAATAATCAATAAAGAAAGTAATAGCATCTCTTCATTCTTGTTCACTAATTTCATTATATTTAAATAAATCTAAAAGTGAAGCAAAATCATTCATTTTAGGTATAATTGCATTAAATAAACTATCTTTAAATTTATTAAAATCAAATGGCTTTTTATCAAAAGTATTTGTATTTTGAGTAAAGAAATTAAAGAAATTATCCACTAAATTGTTATAAATTGGTAATTCTGTAATATGTGCAAATATTTTATTAATAAATGAAATTGTGTTTTGTTCAAGATTTTCATCTAAAACATCAATTTTATTTTCTAATTTAAATGATTCAATTATTACTTGACCAATATTAGTAATTAGTGTTTGATTTTTTAAAACTGTATTTAATAAATCTTTTAATTGTGCTTTTAAATCACTTGCTTTATTTGTAATAAATGTAGTAATTAATTGACCAAATGAATCAACATTTTTATATTTATCTTTGTGTTCAATTATTTCATTTAAAACGCTTGATAATAAAACCTTAGCTTTTTGTAAGAAATCTTGATTATTTAAAATCGATGAGAAAATTTCTTCATATCAATGTTTAATGGATACTGATTGTGGTAAAGATGTTGTGATTTTATCAACTAAAATGTGAGCTAATTGATTTAGTTGAATTCTTAAAAAACTGCTTGAATCATGAATCTTAACAATATCATCTAATAAATAGTTAATAACATCTTTAATTTTTTGTAATTGACTATCGCTAATACCATTATTTAAAGCCTTTTTGAAAATTTGGAAAACAAAATTATTTGATTTATTATTTGGATTTGATTCTTGAGAATTATTAGATTCATTAGTTTGTACATTTGTATTAGTATTAATACCAATTTCAACTAAAATAATTTCAATAATATCAGCATAATCACGTGCACTAATTTCTTTAATGTCTAATAAGCTACTAATTTTTAAAACTTTATCTGGTGTATTAATATTAAATGCTTCTAATAATATTTCATTTATTGCACTTTGATCATTAGATAATAATTGTTGCATTTTAGATTTATCAGCAAAAACTATAAAAATTGAATTCTTTAATTGTTGATAAAAATCTAATTGTCCAATTCCTGTAGCGAAATTTGTTATAAATGATTTTAGTTTACTAATTGATGCAGTACTAATTGAGTCATATGTTTTGTTTGGATTAATTAATTTAACAAGTATGCGTAAAATTAGATCTTGAAGATCTTCATTTTTTAAAATGTTTGTTAATAATTTATCAAACGCATCCTTTAATTCAATTTCATTATATTTAACTATTAATGATAAAATTTCTGCTAAACTTGTTGCTTGTGCGTATTCGTTAGTATGATCAATTAAATTAGTAATCAATTTATTAATTAAATTTGATAATAATTTTTCTTTGTTTAATATTTCAACAATAGCTTTGCCAAATTTTGAACGTTGTTGAACTGATAAATTTAAGTCTTTAAAGAAATCAATTGAACTAAACAATTGTGATAATTGATCATTAAACAAATTAATAATATTTGAATTTTCAAAAATATTTGTAACACTTGTTGTTAAAATTGACTTAATTTTAGCTTTATTAGATTCTATTTTAGCTTTGTTGTCTTGATTTTCATTTACTTTTAAAACTGGTGAATTTAATAAGTTTTTAATTAAATCAAAAATTAATTTTTTAGGTTCTAAATTTAAATTGATCTTAAAGGTTGATTGATTTGTAGTGTTGTTTTTAAATAATTTATTAAAGTCTAAATTATCAATAAAGATTTTAATTACATCAATAAAATCTTGATCTTGAATTTTATCATTATCAACTAATTCAACAATTGTTAATAATTTTGGTAATACATTTGATAGTAATTGATTAACACCATCATTTAAAATTGATAAACTATTTTTAGGATTTACTAAAATCTTAGCTACATTATTTGTTAAAAACTCAAAAATTTGTTGACGAACTTCTTTATATAATGTTAGATTAGGAATTGTTGGCAAAATATTGGTAATAAAATTACTAATTTTTTGATTGTATTCAACACTTAATTGTTTGCTAAAAAGATTGTTTACAATTAAATTTGATGTTAATGTTCCAATTAAACTAGTTGTTTTTTGGTTATCAACAAGTTTTTTAAATAATGCATCAATTTTACTTTGAAGTTCTTTATTTGTAGATTTTAAAATTAATGGTAATAAATCGTTAATGCTATTTAATTTAGTATAGTTTTCTGGTTGATCAATAAAATTGTTAATAATTGTAAATACTAAATCATATGATTGAAAACTATGAATTAAATCATGAACAACTTCTTTGATTAATTTTCAAATATCGCTCATGTTGTTTTTAAGTAATTCACTATCCATACCAAGTAGTAAATCACCTAATTTATTAGCAATAAAGTCTTCAATTGAATTAATGAAATTTTGCGTATGTGAGTTAGTCAATAGTTCATCAACACTTGCTCGTAAAATGCTCTTTAATTTTGTTTTTTGTTCAACTGTTCAATGTTTTTCTGCTAAAACACTTATTAAATTTTTTAATAAGACATTAAAATCAAAATTGTTTGTTGTTAATGATGTTGTATTAGAAGAAATTAATCCAACAATACCATAGTTTAGTATATTTGTAATTGTTGAAGAATCTAAAATTCCTTTAATGAATTCTTTTCATTCATTTAAATTAATACTATCTGATGTTAGTAAATCTAAAAGATCGCTAATAAATGATTTTGAACTAAAATCAATTGATTTTTGTACAAGACTAATAATTGATGCCTTTGAAGGATCAAATATTCCTGCATAAGTTTCTGAATTAGTTAATAAGTTAACTATATTTAATTTTAAAGTGTTAATTAATTTTAAGTCTGTACCTTTTGATAATATTTTTTTAATTAATTTAGATGCTTGTGGTGTTTTAATAAAATCAGGAACTTTTTGATCTAAAACTTGCATTAAAATATCATAAGTAGCATCTAACATTGTTTGATCTTTAAATAAATCATTAAACAAACTATCAATTCTTGTTGTTAACAATGTTTTATTAGCGCTAACAATTTTTGCTAAAACATTTGACAATGGTCCTTGAGATAAGTATTGATTATCATTATCAAATAAAGCATCAACAAAAACATTAATGATATTATCTAGTGATTTTGTTTGTACTAATTTGTTTTGAATTGTTAATAAATTCTTTAAAAATTCATTGTTATTTTTTAAATTGTCATTAGCAAATTCACCAAAAATAATTTCCAATAATTTATGTGAACTAACTAAATCGCTTAATAAGGCTTTAACTAATCCTTTAATTTGAGATTTATTTTCACTAAATAATTGTGAATTAAACATGCCTTTAATTAATTCATATAAATTTTTATCATTTACAATATTTTTTCTAAAAACATCATATAAAATTTTTTTAGAAATGTTTTGTGTACCAATTATATTGTTGTGATCAAAATCTAAATTATCTAAATCATTTTGAATGCCTGAAACAACCATATCAATATAAGGTGTTGATGCTAGTGTTGAAGCTAGTTTATATAAATTATTAGTATCATTTTCATCTTTTTTTGATAAAAATTGACTAATTGCTCCATTTTTATCTAATCCTAATGATGTTAAATTAGTAGTGATTAAATTAACAAAACTACCAAAACGACGTTTATTTGAAGTTAATCAATCTCTAACAAGTGATGAAGTGTTTTTAAAATTAGAAAAAGCTTTACGTAATTCTTGATCATTTTCAAGGGCGGTTTTAGCTCAAAATGCTGCACCTTTTGATGATCCTAAAATTTTTCCTACTAAATCTTGGTTGGTGTTATTAGCGAAACCAATTTGTTGTTTAAAACTATCTTTATCTTTATTAAAGTATTCACTATCCCAAGCATCATAAATAGCATTAGCAATTGACGCTGTTTTTTGTTGAGCATAATTTTGACCTAAAGACATTTTTAGAAAAATATCTTGAGCCATTCTTTTATAACCGAGTTCGGTTGGATGAATATCAAAAATTGCTTTTGCAAAAGTAAAACTATTTTCTTTTCAATCGTTTTCATCAAATGTATCAATATAGTTAACATTATTATTTAAATCATGAGCATCCTTAATTGCATTATTTAAAATACTCATAATTTCATCACTTAAACTACGTTTATTTGATAACTTAAAAGAACTATCAATTACATCCTGTAATCGAAGTAATGGAAGTGGATAGCTAATTAATGTAATTGATACGTTAGGATTTAAATTACGAATTAAACTAATTAATTTTTTTAAATCATTTGTAATTTCTGACGCTAATTTTTTTAAAGTATTTTCTAATTCTTTAACTTTAGTTTCTAACTCTTTGCCTTTTAAATTTGTTAAATTTACAAGCTTAGTAATATCTAAGTATCTTAAAAAGTCATTAGCACCTAATGATATCGTCATTAAATTAGCTTTTTTAATTTGTTCTTTTAAAGCATTAAAATCACTAGCATTAACTTCTTGATTATTTTTTGGTAATAATTGTGAATTGTAACCAAAATCTTTAAAAAATTTTGATAAACGATTTTTGAATGGATTTTTATTTTGTTGATCCATTTGTTTAGAAAAATCAAAGAATTTATATTCTTGATCTTTAAAATATGCATCGCTTCCTGCACCTAGCATATATAGTCAATCTGTAATACGTGAGCCTGTGATCCCTAAATTTTCATAAGATGCTAAACGATTTGGTTCAACTTTATTAATGTATTGGGCAATAAATGAAGGAAAGCTTAATCCACTAATTTTATTAGTTACTGGATCATAACGACCAGGTGCTTCTCAACCTAGTTCTGAATTAAAACCAGCTGTGATTGAATCACCAATTGCTAAATAATTAATTTTTGTTTGTGGTTTAATACTTACTTTACTAAAATCAAGTTTTAAACCTGCATTTTGTTCATTATTATTCAAGTCTTCAACCTTAATAATATCTTTACCTTCACCAGGTATGCGACGCGTAATATTATCTAAATTGATATCTTTTTTATTTTCTTCTTGCTTTTGTAGACCAAAATAAGTCGCAGGGGCAATAATTGCAATTGCTGCAATTATTGAAGCAACACTTAATCCTAGAATTTTTTTACTTTTCTTATCCATAATTAACACTTCCTCACGTAACTTGTTTCAAGATGGACATTTATAAAAACAATAGTAATATACTAAAAATTAAGATAAATAAAGATTTAGTAACCATATATTAAACCTTTAAATATCTTTTTATTTTCAATTCTTACTTATATATTTTAACAAATTAACATTAAAACTATTTTTTTAAATATTTATATTTACACAAAAGAAAAACACTCATTATGAACTAATACGAGCGTTTTTCTTAAAACTTATATATGTTAAAAATTATTTCTTTATAGCAATTTGTTGACCATAACCGCGTTTTAATGATTCAAAGATATCATCAACCATTGGTTTTTTAGTGTGTCTTGATGTTTTATGTTTTTTTCAATATGTAATCATAAATAAGAAGTCATTTTTTGTATATGATCAATAACTTGGAGCGCTTCAAAGTCATGGACTACGATTTCCCATAATCATTTGATTAACCTTTACTTCACTGAAATTTTTATCAGCTTTTAATAACAAGAAGACTTCTCCTTCACCAGATCAAGAATTAGAAGCAGCTCCCCATCATCAGAATCCGCCGGTTGTATTTCTAAAATAAGTTTCATGCACATATCATTGTAAAACAATTCCTAAGTGGATTAGTGAACGCATATATGGATTATCTTGTTCATATGTCATTGAATTTTTATGTTGATCAGAATATTTCTTTTGTGCATCTCATAATTGGTTGATTAAATGTTGGATTGCATCTAATTCATTAATTCTTTCAATTCCTTTATACTCTTTTTTATTACCATTACCAAAAATTACACTTGTCAAACTTTCTTCTTTTAGATTTTTTAATCCATAGTATAAAGGATGATCATTTGCATTTAATTTATCATATGAAGTAAGTGGTGATTTTTCAAACATTAGATTAATTAAATCGCCAATTGTTTCACCTTTAATCTGGTTATTATTAACTTGTTTTGCAATCTTTAATAAATTCATAGGATCTGTTAAACCAAATGTTTCCATTGATTTTTTAAATTCAGCAATTTCATTTGGTTTAATGAAGATATCTAATCCTTTTTTACTCATTAAATTAAACATACTATCAATAAAGACGTTTAAGAAATCTAAATTATGCATATTATCAACTAATTCATTAATAAATTTCTTAATTGTATTAATGTCATTATTATTAGTATTTTCTAATTTAAGAGTACCAATAATAAATTGGGCAATAAATTCTGATGTTGAATCTGTTTTTAAAAATCTTTTAATGAATGGTACAAACTCATTTTTTTGAGTTGCAATATTTGTTTTAATTAATTCATTTATAACATCAAGTGGAGATGATATCAATTTGTCAAGATATTGACTTTTTTGAGTTAATAAATTGTCAATTAAATTATTAATAATTTCTACAAATTTTGTGTCATTAACAATAAATTTATATGAACCAACTAAGAATTTTTTTGAATTTTCTAAATTAATTTTTGTTACATCACTTAATTTTTGAGCAAAACTATTAGCAATTAATTCGCTTAAATATGAAGTTAGTTCAGTTGATTTACTAAATGATGTTAATAGATCTTTAATAATGGTTTTTGTTTTTGTTAAAACAGCATTATCGTTTAAATAAGATGAATTTAAAATAGCTTTAATGTATTCAATTGCTTGGTGTTCTTGTTTGTTAGTTGTTACTGTTGCAGTCTGATCTTGTAACACAATCTTAGTACCAAACATTTTTTGATAAGCAGTAGTTGGTAGTTTTTCAAGAATAACTTTTAAGAAATTTAAAATCGTATTATTTGTATCTAATTTAATAATTTGAAATAATTTAGCGACTTCAGTAGGTGAACTAATAAATGAAACAACATTTGTTTGCATGATTGTATTGATATCACTATTGTTATCAACTAGATTTTTTACATTATCTTTTAGTGTTGTAATTAGTTTATTAACACTATTTTTAACGTATTCTAATTCAAAAATATTATTAAAGACAAATTTAATAAATTGTTTGATTTTATCATTATCTCCGTTTGTTAGATTAGTAATATTAAAGTATGTTTTAACTGAATCTATAAATGTTGTTGAAATTTCATCAATTAAATTGTTTTTTTTACTAAAAATCTTTTTAAAAGTAGCAATTAATTTATTTTGAATTTCTTGCTCGTGAGTTTGAATGAATTTTTCAAATAATGCACCAAAAGTTTTGATTGATTTATATGTATTTTTTTGATCAATAAAATCATTAAAAACTCACACTATTAATTCTTTAACTTCATTAAATAATGTTTGATTCGTAAAGATTTTTTTAACTAAATTTTTATAAGCATCTTGGTGTGATTGTAATTGAGGAATTGCTTTAGTAATTAAATTACTTATTTTCTCACTTAATGCATTTGCTAAATTATTAATGAATCCTGTTCCTTGATCACTTAAAACTTTTGTTGTTAATTCTTTAATAATGTTTTTTAATTTTATTTTTGAAGTTTCATCTAATTCATGATTAAATAATGCTTTAACATACTTATAGTAATCATTAATATTTAATTTATTTTGGCTATTAGCATTAGATTCATTTGTTTGATGTTTTTTATTAATAAAGTAACTAAAATCAACTTCATCTAAAAGAGTTTTAAAGGCTTGAATATAATCAGTATCATTGATTGAAGTGATTTTTAAAACATCAATTAAATTAATAATTTTTTGTGGGTTTGTATAATCAAAAATTGTTTTAGCAAAAGCAATTAAATCATTATTATTGTTACTAAATAGTTTTGTTCAATTATCTTTATTTGATAAAGAAGTAAATAAATTATTAACAATTTCATTATATGAACTAAATTCTTCCAAACGGTTCGCAAACTTACTAATTAAAGATTTTAAATTATGCTTACTTTCTTCTTTAATACTTACATAAATTTTATTTGGTGTAATTTGTTTAAAGATGACACGAACTAATAGTTCTTGAACGTTGTCTTGTTTTAGCGTGTTTTGAATAATCTTTTTAAGATTTGGTTTTAATTTTTCGGTATTTAAACTAATTAATTTAGTAAAAAACTCATTTGATGAATCTAGTGTTTTTAGTTGATCTTTTTGTTCAAAAATTGATGTAATTAAAGTTTGAATAATATTAGATAATTCTTCACTTGAAATTAATTGATTAATAATTGGATCAATTAAAGTTGTTTTTGTATCAACAATGCCTAAAGTATTTATCAAATTAGTATTACTAAATAAAGTGTTTGTTAATTGAGTTGCAATAAAATTCTTAAAATTATTGTTTTTTAATAAATTACTAATTGCATTTTTAATAACATCATCAAATTTATTTTTAACATTATTTAAATGTGTTGAATTTAATAATTTTTTAATGAAAACAAACACATTGGTAATTTGTTGATTTACACTTAATGCAGTTTGATTATTTTGTTGATTAATACGTTTAGTAATATCTAAAATTTTATTTAATGGTAAATAATCAATTAAAATTTGTGTGAATTCATTTCATTCTTCAACACTTATATTAGTATTATCAAAAATTTCTAATAAGTTAATTAAAGCATCTTCATTTGCAATATTTTCATTAATAAATTTATTTAATGCTTGTTGATTATTTAGTGGATTATCAATTAATGCCTTAGCATTTTCTTTTAAGAATTTAATTAATTGAGTAGTTAAGTTATCAACAAATTTTAAATCAGAAACATTTGTTATAACTTTTGTTAAAACATTTTTTAATTTACTTTGTTGTTCTTCGCCTAAATTAGTAATTTCAAAATAACTTGTATATGAATTAATTAAAACTTGTGCTAATTCGTTTGTTAAATTAGCTTCTTTTAAAATTACACTTAAAACTTTTTTTATTTCACTTTTAAGTCAAGTATCATTTGTTGTTATTAATTTTTGAACAAGATCGCCAAAACTAGTTGCATCTTTTAGTTGATCTAAATTATCAATAATTTTAGATGATCCTTCAACAATGAAATTTTTAATTGCATTTTTAAAATTAGCATTATTTAGTAAGTTTTTAATTAAAGTTTCATAACTTGTTTTTTGACTACTTAAATTACTAATTTTTTCAACAATTATATTTGATACTTTAGTACCAATTGTTTGTACTAGTTTAGTTCAAAAACTCTCTTGATTACTATTTAAATTTTGTTCAATAAATAATGAAATAATTGATTTGAATTTTGTTTTTGCTTTTGATGATCAGTTATGTTTAATTAAAGCACTAGCGTATTTTCAATAGCGATTAATTGATTCACTATTAGTATTTGTTGTTGTTTGATTTTTTTCAAAACTAATTTCAATCTGATTAACGAAAGCATTAATAACATCAACAAACTCTTGAGCACTAATATCATCAATTTCTAAAATATCAATTACTTTTGCTAATGTATTTTCATTTAAGTTAAATAATTCTTTAACTAAATTTAGCATTGCATCTAAATTTGTTGTTAACAATTGATTAATGCTATTTTGGTGTTTTAATTTTGTAAATAAATTAGTTAATAAATCATTAAAGACACTAACATTATCTAAATGATTTGCTAATTTAGTTAATAAATTTTTAAAACTACTAATTGCTTGTTGTGAAAGATCGTTGTATGTTTTGTTTTGATTGATTTTTGGAATAACAACTTGTAAAACAAATTCTTGAATTTCATTATTTTTTAGCAAGTTCTTAATAATACTAATAACAGCAGGTTTAAGGTTTGATTCACTTTCTTGAATTAGTTTAGCAATTAATTCAGCTAAATTAGTTGTATTAGCAAATTTTTGTGGTTGAAGTACTAATGGTTCAATTAATGCGTTAAAAATCGTTTGTAAATTTTTATCTTCACCAATCGCATTAATAATTGCGTGTGAAATTTTAATTGCTTTTTGTTCATCAATATTAATTGATTTTAAAAAACTACTAATAGCATCTTGTTTAATAACTAAATTAATAATAAAGTTCTTTGTATTATTTGATGTTAATAATTTATCAAATAAAAATTCAATTACATCTTTAAATTTATTTGCATTTGTTTGAGCTTTAGTAGTATTAGTTGAATCATTAATCACTTTTGAACTAACAAATGCTTTAATAAATTCAAAAACTTCAGTTGTTATTTTTGATGAATCAAAAGATGTATTTGTTGATGATGATTGAAAAGGTGTAGTAGGTTTTGAATTAAATAGTTGATTAAAAGGCGTGTAATCTATTATAAATCCTATGAAGGCTTTTCATTCATCAGCACTAATTTCTTCAATACCAAATAATTCTATTAGAGTTGCATAATCTTTTGCTTTCGGTGAAGTGAAATTAATTAATTCATTACTAACCTTTGATGAATCAAAAGGTTTAGCATCAATTAAATTTTTGATATTTGATTTTACAAAAACAAAAAAGTTATCTACTAGTTTATTATAAATTGATAAATTCGTTAGATTTTTTAATAATTTTGCAATGAAACTAATACTATTTTGTTCATTTTGATCATTTGTAATTGGTACATTTAATTCTAATTTAAATGATTTAATTAACAATGAACCAAATTTATTAACGATCGTTTCATTTTTTAAAACAGATTCTAATAAAACTTTAAATTTAGTTTTTAAATCACTTTCTTTATTTTGAGCAAATAATTGTACTAGTTCGCCAAGTGAATTAGCGTTTTTGTATTGGTCTTTATGATCAATAACTTTATTAATAATAATTGATAATAAATCCTTAACACTATTTAAAAAAATACGATCATTTAAAATTGTTGTGAAAAATTCATTGTATTCATTTTCTAATGATTGTGTCTTTGGCAATAATTTAATGATTGAATTAACTAGTGAATTAGCAAATTTATTTAGTTGAGTGCGAATAAAATTATCACTTTCATAAATTTTTTCAATGTCATTTAAAACAAAATTAATAATTTCTTTTAGCTTTGTTAAATGTTTTTGATCAATACCATCGTTTAAAGCTAATTTAATGACTTGGAAAATGAAATCATTGTTATGTGATTGATTATTTGATGAAGTTGTATTGTTATTTTTGATATTTGTTTGAATACCAATTTCAAATAAAATAATTTCAATAACATCAGCATAATCTCTTGAACTAATTGAATCAATATCAAAAATCTTAATTAATTTTAAAGCGTTTTGTGGCGTATTAATATTGAATGCTTCTAAAATAATTGATTTTAATTCTTGTTGATCATTAGATAATAATTTTTTAGTTTTTTGAGGATCACTTAAAACATTAAATAAAGCGTCTTTAATTTGTTTATAAATATCTAATTTGCTAAATCCATCAGCAAATTTTGTCATAAATGTTTTTAATTTATTAATTGAACTAGAACTAATGTCTTCATAATTTTTAGATGGATTAATAACTTTGACTAAAAGACGTAAAATTAAATCTTGTCATTGTTCGTCTTTTAAAACTACTAATAAAATTTCATCAAATACTTTTTTTAGTTGTTGTTGATTTTGTTTAATTACTAAACTAATAATACTTTCTAAATCATTAGCGTTTACATATTCATCTACGTTATCAACTAAATTTTTAGTGATTGAAATTAATAATGTTTTAAATGTACTATTTTCTTTAAATGTTTTAATAATTGTTTTTGCAAAATTATTTCTTTGTTCATCTGTTAAATTTAATTGTGCAAAAATATCTAAAGAACTTAGCAGTTTGGCTAAACCATCATTAAAGAATTCATTTAAATTAGTATTACTAAAAACATTATTAATACTTGTTTCTAAAATCGTTTTTAGTTTTGTTTTATAAACTTCAAGTTTTGGATTTTCAACTTTAAAAATACGTGAATTAGCAAAATTCTTAATTAATTTAAAGATTAAGTATTTAGCATCAATTTCAAGTGTTGTTGATTGATTATTTGAATTAGTCAATAACTTATTAAAGTCTAAATTATCAATTAATATTTTAATTACATCTATAACATCTTGATCTTTAATTTGATCATTTTCAATTAATTCAACAATTGTTAATAATTGAGGTAAACTATCAACTAAAATTTTGTTAATTCCTTTATTAACAAACGTTTGTCATTTATTAGGATCATTAATAATTGTTACTAAATTCTCTTTTAAAAATGTAAATAATGATCTTCGTACTTGCTTATATAATGTTAAATCAGCAATTGATGGTAAAACATTTTTAATAAAAGTTGTTAGTTTTTGTGAATCATTAGCACTAACATTATTTTTAAATAAATATTGTTGCATTAAATCAACAATCAATTCACTAATTAAACTATTAGTTGATTCATCAGCAAACACTGATTTAACTATAGCATCAATACTTGTTTGAATTTGTTGATCATTTGTTTTTAAAATTACACTTAATAGCTCAGTAAATGTATTAAAGTCTTGATATTGTTTTGGTTGATCAATAAAATTATTAATAAAAGTGATTAATAAATTCTTAATTTGTTCACCATTAATTGTTTTATTAATTAATGTTTTAATAACCTTTCAAATTTGTTCACCTTTAGTACTAATAATTTGAGATTTTGACGAAATTAGTAAATCCCCTATTTTATTAGCTAAAAAGTCTTCAAAACTATCTAATAAATTTTTTAAATTTGGATTTTCAAATAATTCATCAACAATGGTTTTTAATGTATTTTTAATTTGTTGTTTATGAGTATCATCTAGATTTTTTTCATCTAAAACAAAAGCTAAGTTTTTAATTAATTTAATAAAATCTACTTTTGAACTAATTTTTTGATTTAAATCACTTATTCCAGCTAGTCCATTATTTAAAATATTAGTAATTGATGGTGAATTTAAAATGGCTTGCATTAATAATTTTCAATCATCAATATTAATTTTATTTGATGTTAATAAATCAATAACATTATTTAAAAATGGTTTTGAATTAACATCAATACTTTGTTGCATAATACTTAGAATTGATGGTTTATTTTGATCAAAAATTCCTAAAAAAGTCTTTGGATTAGTTAATAAATCAATTGTATTATTTTTTATTAAATTAATTAGACTAACATTTGATCCATAACTAATGATTTTTTTAATTATTTGCGCACCATTTTCAGTTTTGGCAAAATCTGGAATTTGTTCATTTAAAATTTGTGTAGTTAAACTATAAACTGCACTTAATGTTGTTTCATCTTTTAATAAATCATCAAATAAAGTTGTTAATCTTTCACTTAATACATTCTTATTAGCACTTACAATTTTTGCTAAAACATTTGACAATGGACCTTGTGATAAATAATTTTGATTACTATCAAATAAAGCATCAACAAAAACATCAATAATTTTTTCTAATGATTTTGTTTTTACTAATTTTTGTTGAATTATTAAAATATTTTTTAAAAACTCTGTATCACCATTTAAATTATTGCTAGCATTATTACCAAAAACCATATCTAATAATTTTTGTGAACCAATTAAATCACTCAATAGGGCCTTAACTATTTTTTTAATTTCTAATTGATTATCTACAAAAAAATCAGATTTAAACAATCCATTAAGTAACTCAAATAGATTTTGGTCATTAATAACATGTTTTTTAAAAACATCTAACAATAAAGTAGTACTAATTTTTTGTGTACCTTTAATGTTATTTTTATCTAAATCTAAATTGTCAAAATCATTTTGAATTCCACTAATTACACGATCTAAATAAGTAGTTTGTACAAAAGCTTGTGCTAATTTATATAAGTTATTTAAACCATTCTCATCAATATTTGCTAAAAATTGAGCAATTGCTCCATTTTTATCTAAACCTAAATTAACTAAATTTTGACTAATAAAATTGACAAAACTATTAAATGAACGTTTATTTGCAAATAATCAATCCTTAACAATTGTTGAAGTATTTTTGAAGTTTAAAAATTGATCTCGTAATTGTTTATCATTTTCAAGAGTAGTTTTTACTCAAAATAAAGCACCTTTAGAAGTACCTAAAACTTTATTAACTAAATCTTGGTTTGTGTTGTTAGCAAAACCAATTTGTTGTTTAAAACTATCACTATCTTTATTAAAATAATCTTCATCTCATGCTTCATAAATAGCATTAGCGATCAAAGGCGTTTTGTTTTGAGCATAGTTTTGACCTAAAGACATTTTTAAAAAAATATCTTGAGCCATTCTTTTATAACCAAGTTCAGTTGGATGAATATCAAAAATTGCTCTAGTGAATTTATCACTATTTGCTTTTCAATCATTTTCATCAAAAGGGTCAATATAATTAACATTGTTTTTTAAATCAGCAACGTTTTTAATTGCATTATTTAAAATGTCCATAACATCATTTACCAAACTTTGATTATTTGGTAATTTAAAAAGTTGATTTAGTACATCATTTAAACGTAAAAGAGGTGTTGGATAACCAATTAATGAAATCGAAATGTTAGGATTAACTTTTTTGATTGCACTAATTAATTTTTTTAAGTCATTTTGAATTTTTTGAGCAATTGTTTTTAAATAATTTTTATATTCATTTGCTTTATTAACTAAATCATTTTGTGTAGAATTAGCTAAATCAATCAACTTATTAATATCTAAATACGCTAAAAAATCATTGGCCCCTAATGAAATAGTCATTAAATTAGCACTTCTTAAACTATTGTAAAATTCAGTAAAATCGCTTTTTAATACTTGTTCATTATTAGTTAATTTTTTATCATTACGATATCCAAAATCATTAAAAAATTTCTTTAATCGATGTTTAAATGGATTGTTTTCCTGATTATCCATTTTTTTAGAAAAATCAAAAAATTTGTATTGCTGATCCTTAAAATAATTAGCATCTGCAACACCTAATAAATATAATCAATCAATTGCTCTTGATCCTGTTAAACCTAGATTTTCATAAGATGCTAAACGATTAGGTTCAACTTTATTAATGTATTGTGCAATAAATGAAGGAAAGCTTAATCCACTAATTTTATTAGTGGCTAGATCATAACGACCAGGCGCTTCTCAACCTAATTCTGAATTAAAACCAGCTGTAATTGAATCACCAATCGCTAAATAATTAATTTTTGTTTGTGGTTTAATACATACTTTACTAAAATCAAGTGGAGGTAAATAATTTTCATTATTACTTGGGTTTGGGTCAACGATAATATTATCATCTAAACCCTTAAGCTTAGCTTGATTATAATCTAATTTTGGATCTTTTTTAAGTTGGTCACTTTTTTGTAAACCAAAATAAGTAGCTGGCGCAATAATTGCAATTGTTGCAATAATTGAAGCCATACTAATACCTAAAATTTTTTTATTTTTCTTATCCATATTATTTTTTCCTTTTTACATTTTGAATGTTGAAGGTGGACATTTATAAAAACAGAAACAATACAACCATTTTTATACTAGTTGGTTTATTGTTTATATATTGTAGCAAATAATACAAATATCATAAAAAATTATTATTTAATCTCAATAATATGTAATATTATTGGTTTTAATATCTAAAAATCTAATTAATAATTTAGAGTATAATTTTAATGCTTTAACATTAAAAAAGCATAGAGAGGTTGAATATGAAATTAAGTGATTATCCAGTATTAGATATCGACAAAAAACTATTTGATTGATCAAAAATTAAAAACAAACTAGTCTTAATTGTTAACGTAGCAAGTAAATGTGGGTATGCTAAACAATATGAACAATTAGAGTATTTATACCAAAAATATAAAAACAAAGGTTTTGTTATCATCGCTTTTCCTTGTCGTCAATTTATGTTTCAAGAGTTTGATGATAATAATAAAATAAAAGAATTTTGTACAACAAAATATAATGTAAGTTTTCCAATAATGTATTTAACCAATGTTATTGGTTCAAACATTTCTCCTTTGTATAAACAATTAATTACTGAATATCCATGAAGTCCAAAAGCAAAAGCAGTGAAATGAAATTTTGAAAAATTTTTCGTTAAAAACGATGAGGTTATTGGTCGTTTTGAATCAAAATGCGAACCAAATGATTTAGAAGAATTCATCAAAAATAACTTATAAAAAATTAATGTCTACACGAACGCTTAAAATTTCTAAAGTTAAATTAAAAATTGTTGATGCTTTGTTTAATTTACTAAAAACTAATGCTTTTGATAAGATTAAAATTTCAGAAATTATTGAAGTAGCAAATATCTCGCGTCCATCATACTATCGTAATTTTGATAACAAAATATCTATTATTACTTACTTTATTAAAAACATTTATAATTGAAATGTTAAAAATAAGTTAATAAATGCTAAAGTTAATAAAAAATTTGATGAACATGGCTTTATTAAGTTTTATGAAGCTTCATTACAAACTAGTTTAGAATTCAAAGATTATTTTTTAATTTTAGATAAAAACAACTTTAGTGGTTTAATTGTTGATTTAACAACTGAAAATGGTTTTTATGCGATTGGTAATATGTCAAATAATTCGATTGATAAATATATAATTAATCATTTAACAGGATTTTTTTGTAATATTCGAATGCAATGACTAAAAAATGGTGCTAAAGAATCTGTTCATGATATGGCAATGTTTTTAGTAAGCATTCTAAAAGATAATGTTATTGAAAAATTAAAAAAATATAATTGTCATCATGATAATGATGATGAAGAGTGATAAAAAACTAGATGCTTTCCATCTAGTTTTTTAATTGAATCGTTTTTTGCTTAATGATAAATTAACATGGCAATAACCATTAGGGTTTTTATCTAAATATTTTTGATGATATTCTTCAGCAATATTGAAATTATGTAGTTTATGCACTTCAATCATAATTTTTTTTGATGTTTGATTTTGTTTTTGTAACAAGAAATTTTTGATGATTAATGCATCTTCATGGTCAACATAATAGATACCACTACGATATTGATTTCCAATATCTTCGCCTTGTTTATTTAAACTAAAAGGATCAATAATTTGATAAAGATGTTCTAAAATACTTGTTAAACTAACAAAACGATCATCATAATCAACTTGTACAGTTTCTGTATGATTAGTTGTTTGAGTGCAAACTTGTTCATAGCTTGGATTGATAACATTACCTTGACTATAACCTACAATTGTATGTCTAACACCTTTAATACTATCAAAGTATTTTTGAATTCCTCAAAAACAACCACCAGCAACTCAAATACTTTTAACCATAAATTTACCTTTCTATTAACAGTTTAACTTTATAACTTTTATTTTACTATAACTACTCCTCATAAGGAATAATTTTTTTAATTCATTGATCACGTTTGTTTAAACCATAATCTACAATTAATTCATCAAGATGATCAATAAATTTTTGGGTTGCTAAAAAAACGTTTTGAGGATTGTTAATATCTAAATTATGATATGCAACAGCCATAACATAATTAATTAAAAATTCTTTTCAATTACTAAAATATTTAATTACTTGTAAGCCAAAAACTGGAATAAGGTTACTAAAATGTTCGTTTTCTAAAAAACGTAAATCGTGCCCTGTTCGTAATAATAAAATTGTTTCGCAAATATCATAAGCATAAGCAAAATTAATTGAGATTTTGGCACGTAAAAAATTGATAAATGCAAATTCTAAATCAATATTTTCTAAATCAGTATCTGTTGTATTTTTTAAAATATTTTCGTGTTTTTTTAAATCATAAATTAAACTTAAGCGTGCAATATTTTTAGCATTTTCTAAACGAATTTGATTATCCATAAACGCATAAAATTCTTCGATATTATATAAATTAAAATAATTGTGTAAAACTTTGATTTTAAAACGATGGGCTAATTCATCATCACTTGTTAAATAAAGTGAAGATGATTTGTGATTTAAACCAAGTGTTTTAGATAAAAGTCCAGATAAACATAAACTAAAATCTAAAGTTTGTTTATCAGTTTGTTGATAAATACTTTTATTATTTTTATCAACAATAATTTTATCGGTTAACAAAATTAATTTATCATATAAATCATTTCAAACTACTAAATGTTCTTGATAATTAGGAATGTTTTGTTCAAAATATGCAATATTTGGATTAATTATTTTTTTCTTGTTAATCATTTTTTATTATTAAACCTAATTCTTTTAAATCTTCATCATTCATGCTAGCCGGGGCATCTAACATCATATCAACGCCATTATTATTTTTAGGGAACGCAACAACATCACGAATATATTCGCTATTTATTAAAATCATTATTAAACGATCTAATCCCAAAGCAATACCACAATGAGGAGGTACACCATATTCAAAAGCGTTTAATAAAAAACCAAATTTTAAATTAGCTTCCTCATCGCTCATGTTGATTGATTTAAACATACGTCGTTGAATTTGTTGATTAATAATTCTTACTGATCCACCACCTACTTCATAACCATTTAGCACAATATCATAACTACGTCCTTTAGCATTTTTTTGATCAATATCAAAAGTATCTAACGTTTCTAGTGTTGGCATTGTAAATGGGTGGTGAGCAGCAACAAATCGTTGATTTTCATCATCATATTCATACAATGGTCAATCAATTATTCAAACAAATTTAAAATCATTTGGTTTTTTTAAATTAAGCATTGAAGCTAAATTAACACGAACTAAACCTAATGATTGTGATGCAATATCAAATTCATCAGCAATTAACAAAATTGTACCTGTTGATAAATGATAATCTTTAAAAATTGTTTGATAAATAACATGATCTTCTTTTATTGATGATAATGATCCATCAATAACTTTTTCATTTTCAATACTTATTCAAGCTAAGCCTTTTGCACCTTTATCTTTGGCAAATTTTTCAAGACTTTGAATTTGCTTTTTATTTAAATTAACATTAGGTACTAAAATTGCACGAATGCTTTGGTTGTTTGAAAGAGCTTTTTGAAATATTTGCGATTTTGATGTTTTAAAATATGTATCTAATGTTTTAAGTTTTAAATCAAAACGTAAATCTGGTTTATCACTACCATAATCATTTATTGCTTGCTCATAGCTCATACGCACAAAAGGAGTAGTTAAATCAACATTAATAGTTTGTTTGAAAACATGTTTAAATAAATTTTCTATTAATGTTTGAATTTCTAATTCATCTGCAAATGATAATTCTATATCAACTTGAGTAAATTCTGGTTGACGATCACTTCTTAAGTCTTCATCACGAAAACATTTTGCAATTTGGAAATATTTTTGAAAACCAGCTACCATTAATAATTGTTTAAAAGTTTGGGGTGACTGAGGTAAAGCGTAAAATTTTTTAGTTCTTGTTGGTACATAAAAATCTCGAGCTCCCTCCGGAGTTGGCTTGGCTAAAATTGGTGTTTCTGTTTCAATAAATTCTTCTGAATGTAAATAGTTTCTAAAAGTTTGATAAACTTTACTTCGTAATTCAAAAGTTCTTAAATTAACATCACGTCGTAAATCTAAATAACGATATTTAAAACGAATTTCTTCGTTTGCATCTGTTTCATCTTCAATAATTAAAGGCGGTGTTTTTGCTTTTGAATAAATAAGTAATTTTTGCGCATGAACTTCAAATTCACCAGTTTTTAACTCATGATTAGGACTTTTTCTTAATAAAACTAAGCCTTCAACATTAATAACATCTTCACGTGAAAGCTGCGTTAATTCATCAAAAACTTCATCTTGTTTTGTTGCAAAAATTTGCACAATTCCAAATCGATCTTTCAAATCAACAAAAACCAAGTTCCCCATTTTACGAACCTTTTTTACTCAACCATTTAGAATAACATTTTTTTCTAAATGTTCTTTTCCAATGCGACCACAATAGACTCTCATTGTTTACTCCTTTATTTTTTTAATTTCATCTAAATTAAGTGTTTTTTGTTCAAAACTAAGTAAATCTTTTAAAATTACTTGTTTATTTAATCATTCTTTTTTAGCTAATATTATAAGCTTTTTAGCATTTAAACGTTGTGCTAACCTAAAAATTTTATCTGCTTTAATTGTATCTAATATGATATCAACATTTAATTGATTATTAATGCGTAAAGATTGAGTTAGTTTTATTGCTTCATTTTCTAATTCTTTATCAAAATATGCAATTAAATATTTATCTTCAAAATTATTTAAAATTTGTTTATTACTATCTAATAAAGCTATTAATAAACGTTCGATCCCAATTCCAAAGCCAATACCTTCATAATCAGGGCCACCAGTTTGTTTGATTAATTGGCCATATCGTCCACCACCAATAATAGTTGACTGACCTAATAATCTTGGTGAAGTTGAAATGAATTCAAAAACCAATCCACTATAATAATCTAAACCTCTCACTAATCCTTCATTAACACGATATTTAATATCATGTTCATCAAGCATTTTTTTAATTAAAGCAAATTCTTCTTTTTCTTCATTTGATAAAAAATTAGTAATTTTAGGAGCTTGTTGAACAACTAATTTTTGTGATTCTAATTTATCATCTAAAATTCGTAAAGGATTTGTTGTAATCCGTTCTTGGCTTAATGGCGTTAGTTCATCACGATATAAGTTAAAATATTCTTGTAAACTTTTAACTCACAATGACCGATTGTGTGCTGTTGAAATGTAATTAATTTCTAAAACATAATCAGATATAGCTAATTTTTTTAAAATATTATTAGCTAAAGCAATTAATTCAAAATCATAATAAATGTTTTTTGTTCCTAAAACTTCAACACCAAATTGGTGAAATTGACGTTGACGTCCAGCTTGAGGACGCTCATAGCGAAAGCAAGGTTCAAAATACATTAATTTTAATGGCAATGGATTATTTAATAATAATTTATTTTCAACAACAGCACGAATAACACCAGCAGTTCCTTCTGGTCTTAACGCTAATCAACGATCAGATTTATCTTTAAATAAATACATTTCTTTTGAAACTAAATCAGAACTTTCACCAGCTGATTTCATAAAAAGTTCAGCAAACTCAAAAATAGGAGTCTTAATTTGTTGAAAACCATATTTTTTAGTAGTTGTTAATAAAAAGTTTTCAAGCGATTTAAACTCATTCATTGCTTCGTTATATAAATCTACAGTACCACGTGGTTTAGTGTAATTACTCATATTTTAACTTTCTTTTATTTTTAAACTTGTTTTTAATAAATTAATAAAATAAGGGTTAGGTTTTGATGGTTTTGATGTATATTCAGCATTAAAAATTGTTAAAACATAAAAATGATTTTTTGTATATTCTAAAACATCAATATAATCATTATTTGTAGAAATTGCTCCAATTTTTCAACCATGTTTTAAAAAATGATCGTTAATATACTCACTATTAAATTCAAAATGATGACGATGGCGCTCATTTAATTGTTTTTGTTCGCAATAAATTTTACTTGTTATGGTATTGACTTGAATATTTGAACAATACTCTCCAATTCGATAATTTTCAATTTCATTTTTAATAAAAGCATATTTTAAAAAACTAAAATCGCCATTTCCTAAATTAATAAATTCGATTGGAAGTTGTAATTGGTTTTTAACAAATTCACCAACACCAATATTAACACCAGTTCCTATAGCTAAAAATGGAATGTTATTTTTTCGTGCATACGTAGCAGCTAATAAAGCGCCTGGTCAACCTTTTATTGAACCAGCAATACTTGGAATAACAATGCCATTTAAAGTTTTTAATTCATCATCAACATTGTTTTCGTTTAAATTGATTGGTTGAATATATTTAATTTTTAAATCAATATTTAATTCAATAGCTGCTAATTCTAAGCTTGCTAATACTGATTTATAAGCATCTGGTAATTCTACATATTTACCAACTAAACCAATTATTAATTCATGTTTTTTAGGTATTATTATTTTATTAGTAAAACTTATTCAAGAATTAATATTGTCATTTTTTAAAGGTAAATCAAAAAATTCTAAGATTGCTTTATGAATCCCTTGTTCAAATAAAATATTTGGTAGTAAATAAACAGATTCAACATCATAAGCAGCAAAAATCATATCAACATCTAGGCCACAAGATCAAGCTAATTTTTTAATAGTAACTTCATCTAATTTTTGATCAGTTCGCAATAGTAATAAATCTAAACTAATTCCCAATGAACGTAATATTTTAACGCTATGTTGTGTTGGTTTAGTTTTTAATTCGCCAACTTTTTCAATATAAATAAGTGGCGAGCAATGAATAAACATTACATTATTTGCCCCATAAATTGTTTTAAATTGGCTAATTGCTTCAATAAAAGGAAGAGATTCAATATCCCCAATTGTTCCCCCAATTTCAACAATAACAAAATCTGTTTTTAAACTATCTTTAATTTTTTCAATATAATCAATAACCGCTGATGTAATGTGAGGGATAGTCTGAACAGTCTTTCCACCAAAACCATTTTCACGTTCTTTTGTTAAGATTTCATAATAAATTTTTCCAGAAGTTACTGATGAATATTTATTTAAATCAGCATTAATAAAACGTTCATAAGTTCCTAAATCCAAGTCAGCTTCTTTACCATCTTTTGTAACAAAGACCTCGCCATGTTGTAAAGGTGATAAATAAGTTGGATCAATATTTAAGTATGGATCAAGTTTTTGCATTGCTACACTATATCCTAATTCAACAAGGATCCGTCCAATACTACTCGCACTAACTCCTTTACCTAATGATGAATAAACACCACCTGTTACAAAAATAAATTTGGTTTTTTGCTTATGTTTCATTACATCAATCTCCATTCATTAATAACATTTTTTGCTTGAAGTTCTAAAATAATTTTTTGTAAATGATCTAAATTTTTTACATAAATTTTTAAAAAAGTGTCATGAGTGCGTGCAGCTTTATTTTTGGCAATATCAACTTTAGAAATATTGGCTTTCATGCGAATTAATGTATTGCATAAAACATTTCCAACAGATTCACTTCAATTACCTTTTAGTATTAAATTAACTTTAAAATAACGTGGTCGATTTTCTAATTTTTCTTTTGATCATTCAATTACAATAGTTTTTGAACGTGAGTTTTTAACTTTAGGACAATCGCTACGATGAATTTCAACTTTATTGCGAACAACTTTAGCAACACAATTAATTCCTGGGATTTTAGAACAACATGGTGAAATTTCAAAATCAGTGAAATATAAATTTTCTAAACCACTAAAATAAGATGAATCTGCTAATCATTTTCATGCTTGGTTTTTAATTGTATTAATTGCTTCACGTGAAACTTGTTTGTTTTCTGAAAAAACTTTGTATTTTGTTTGTAAATCAATATCGGTATTAGCAATGTTATCTAAAAAAGTGTTGATACTATTAACTTGAAATTCTTTTTCTAATCTTTTAATAGCATGCTCTTCACTCATAATTTTACCTTCTAAAAAGAATTCAGCATTTGCCAAGAATTGTTCTTTTGTAATTTGCTTATTTAATTCATATTTTTTTAAATGGTTGCTAATATGTAATTTAACAACATCATTATTTGCTAATGTAATTCAATTAGGACGAATTGTTTCAATTCCATTAGAATAACTAATTTTAATTGTGTCGCCAGTTTCAACATGTGTGTCAAAATGTGAACGTTCTCCATTTCGATAAATGGCTAAAATATTAAAAAAGTTATTAATGTCATATTTATAAGCAACATCTAATAACGTTGAACCATTAGAAACAGTAATTCATTTGTTTGAATTAAGAATTAATACATCAAAAATTGTTCCTGTTGTAACATCTTTAATTGTTTTAATACCCTTTTCTGTGCTTGATAAAAAATCACGTAATAAAACATTATTAACTGTTAATAAAATTTCAGTCTTATTATCTTTTTGTTCTTTATATTTTCAATGCGCTGCTAAACCATTATTAGCAAATAAATTCATTTTTGTAGTTCTAATTTGAATTTCTACTAAAGTTCCTTCATATGAAATTGTTGTATGAATAGATTGGTATAAATTCCATTTTGGGGTAGAAATATAGTCTTTAAAGGTATTAATAATATATGTGTAGTTCATATGTACTAACCCTAATGTTTGATAACATAAATACACATCATCTAAAATGACTCGAATAGCATAAATATCATGAATATCTTTAACTTCATATCCACTAGTCATCTTTTTATATGTTGAATAAATTCCTTTAAGGCGTCATTCAAATTCGGCTTTAATATTATTTGCTAATAAAATGTTTTTTAAACGAGCTAGAATTTCATTTCATTTTTTTTGATTGCTTTCAACTAATTTATTAATTGAATCATTTACTAATTGATAGTTTTGAGGATCTAAAATTTTAAAAGACATGTCTAATAATTCTGTCTTAACACGATACATTCCTAAACGACCAGAAATATTAGCATAAATTTCTAATGTTTCTGTCGCAATACGTTTTGCTTTTTCTAAACGTAAATATTGAATCGTTTGCATATTGTGATAACGATCAGCAATTTTAATAATCATGGCACGAATATCTTGTGTCATTGACATAAATACTTGAATTGAGTATTTTTCTTCAAGGTTTGTATGTGAAACCTTATTACGACGATTTTTTGAATAAAGTGACACTTTTGTTACAAAACAAACAAGTTGTGTTACTTCTTTACCAAAAGTTTTTTCCATAACTTCTTCTGGACAATTTGTATCTTCTAAAACATCGTGTAACATCCCAGCTACTAATGTGCTTTCATCCATATCTCATGAAGCTAAAATTCGCACAGTAGCGATTGGATGAATAATATATGGTTCTCCCGATTTTCTTGTTTGATCTCCATGGTAATAATTAGCAAAATCAAATGATTTTTGCACTAATTCTATGGTTTGAGTCGAATATTTTTTTTGTCTAAGAAAATCGTATAAATCATCTAATTTTTGTTTAACTAATTCACTCATGATTACTCCATTATTGTAAGTAAACTATAATCATTTAATTATATTTGATTTGTAATACTAAAAAATGCTTTTCGTGCATTTTTAGTACGTAATCAATAAAAAACACGAGTCCTAAAAACTCGTGTTTCCAATCATTTAATTAATTGCTCTCTGGTGCGATGTATTCCTCTACAAATTCATCGCCATCATCTTCATAATCATTATCATCAAGGAACACTGTTTCATCTTCAACTGAAATTCCAGCATTAATGATTTCTTTGATTCCTTTAGTAAAAGTAAATTTAGGGATTGTTTTTTCAGGAATAATTACAGTTTCGCCTGTTTTAGGATTAATTCCCTTACGTTCTGCACGTACAGTAACTTTAAATTTACCAATGTTACCAAAACGAACTTCTTTAGCTCGTGATAATTCAAGAATTAAAAAAGCTTCGTAAGTGTCCATAAATGTTTTAGTTTGTTTTTTATCAATGTTTAGCATCTTTGATAGCTCATCTATCATTTGCACACGAGTTTTAGCTTTAATTTTTTCACTCATAAATCTTTGATCTTTCTTTAAAAATGTAATAAATATTATTGTTTTAATTAATTTTAGCTAATGCAAATCATTCAAAGTTAATAATATTTATTTTATTTGATTTTTTTAAATTAAAGTAATTTTATTGCACTTTCTAAAGCTAATGTTACCATTTTTTTAAAAGTATTAGCACGTTCTGTAGGTGATAGAGCATCACCTGTAATTAGTGAGTCACTAACTGTTAATAAAGTTGCTGCATTCTTATTTAAAATTTGTGCATTTGCGAATAATCCAAATGATTCCATATCTACACAATCAGATTTTGTTCGATCAATAATTTCATCTAAGCTTTCAAAATCATTATTGTAGAATACATCAGAAGCATGACATGTTGCTAATGATAATTTTAAATTTAAGTCTTTTGCAGTTTGTTCAATTAATTCATTAACTTCTTTTGTTGGTAATAAAACTTTATCATCACAAACTTTAGCACCTATTAATGATGCAAATGTTGAATCACTATAAGATTTTTGAACTAGAACAACATCGTTAACATTTAATTCTTTTTTATAAGATCCAGTTGAACCAATTCGAATAATAGTTTGAACTTCGTAGAATTTATATAGTTCATAAGAGTAAATTCCAATTGATGGAATTCCCATACCATGTCCCATGATTGAGATTTTTTTACCTTTGTATGTTCCTGTATAACATAACATACCACGAACTTCATTAACTAAAATTGCGTTTTCTAAAAATGTTTCAGCAATCCATTTAGCACGCATTGGATCCCCTGGCATTAACACTACTTTTGCAATTTCGCCTAATTTAGCTTGATTATGTGCAGTCATATTTTATTCTCCTAAAAATAAATTTGTTATGATATTTAATTTTATATTAAAAGGTTTTTATTTGGAATAAAAAATTATTTAAATTTAACTTTTTCAAATTCATTTTCATCAAATACTTCTAAGAATTCACGCACTAAATCAAAGGCTGCTTTCATATCTTTAACTGTTGCTACACCAATTGGAGCATGTAAATAACGTTGTGGAATTGATAATCCAATTGTTAATACACCACCATCTGGTCCATATTGTAATTCTTCAGCATCAGTTCCGCCACCTCTTGCAACGTATTTGTATAATGGAATATTATGTTTTTTTGCTAATGCTTCAAAATATTTTACTAATGCTGGATTAACTAATGTTCCACCATCTTTCATTCTGATACATACACCATCATTTAGTTTTGTATCACCTTCTGGGCATTTGTATGTATCATGTGATGTTGTTGTATCAATAACAATACCAATATCTGGTTTAACTTTTGAAACAACTGTTTTTGCACCACGCAAACCAACTTCTTCTTGTACTGTAGCAGCAAAATAAGTTTGGTTAGGAATAACTTTATCTTTTAAGCTATGTACTAATAAATCTAAAACAGCAACGCTAACACGATTATCAACAGCTTTACCAACAATATAGTTTTCGTCATGGAAATTTAAAGATGGACCTTCCATGTAAACTTCTGTTCCGATTTCAACTCCTAAATCAAGCGCTTGTTGTTTTGAACTAAAACCACAATCAACAAACAATTCTTTAACTGGTACAGCTTTACTACGTGCTTCTGGTTCTAAAATGTGAATTGAAGTATGGCCAAATACACCTGTATATTGACGTTGTTCATCAACATAAACTTTAGCCACTGATCCAATAACAATATTTGGTCATACACCACCAACCATTGATAATAATAATTGACCATTATCAAGAATTTGTTGAACAACAAAACCTACTTCATCCATATGTGTAGCAATTAAGATTTTAGGACCTTTGTTTGAATTTGTTTTTTTAAAGATAATTGATCCTAGATTATCACGTTCATAACTAACACCAACATCTTTTAATGATGTTTTTAGTTTTGTAGCAACACGTTCTTCATGACGTGACATACCGTATATTTCCATATATTCAATTGCTTTTTGTCTAATTTCTTTTTCACTAAATTTACTCATAAATTACTCCTTCTTTAAAACATTTAAAGGAACATTATCAATGGTTTCAAGGCCATCAAGAACTCCTTCTTCAATATATGATAAGCTAGCACCCCCTCCAGTGGATATAAAATTCATATACTTATCCAATCCTAGGTATTCAGCATGACTTGAAGTGTCAATATCACATATAATTGTATAAGCGCCACGTGTTGTTTGTTTTGCCATTGATTTACATATTTCAGTTGTACCTTGAGCATAATACTTAATATTTTCAATAACACCAAACGGACCATTTAATAAAATGGTTTTAGAACGATAAATTTCATGTTTAATAAATTTTAAACTGCGTTTACCAATATCTAAGCCATATAGTCCTTCAAGACCTTCATCAATTTTACGATAAATAGGTCTTGTATCACTAAAATCATTATTACACAAAAAATCAAAACAAATTAAAATTTTTTTACCATATTTTTCTAAAATGTTGTTACAATCATCAATCATATTGCGTTCAACTAAATTTAAACCAACATTATAGCCTTGAGCATACAAGAATGTATAAACTAAACCACCACCAATAATAACTTGATCAGCACGCTCGCACAACACTTCAATTGCTTCAATTTTATCAGCAACATGGTTCCCACCTATTAAAGCTAAATAAGGACGCTTAGGAACTTCTAAAGCAATATCTAAATGATTAACTTCATTAACAATTAAAAATCCTAATGCACTTTTTTTAGCAAATTTCGCGGTTTGGTAATTTGATGATAGTTGACGATGAGCAACACCATATGCATCATCAATAAAAATATCACCTAACATCCCTCAAAATTGGCCTAAAATTTCAGAACCATCTCATTCTAAACCAACATATTCACCTTCATCGCTAATATCGCAATAACGTGTGTTTTCTAAAATTAGAATGTCACGTTCTTCAAGATCATTAACCATTTGCACAACTGTTTCTCCATAATTTAGTGGTGAAAAAACAACACGATTAACATTTTTAGAAACACGCTCTCGAAGTTCATCAACAATAATTTCTAAACTATATTTACCACTTTGTTTATCTGCTAAGGTTTTAATACGACCTAAATGACTTAAAATAACAATTTTAGCATTGTGATTAATTAAGTAATTAATGGTTGGAAGTGATGCTCGTAATTTACGATCATTCAAGATTCGTTTATTTTCATAATCTAAAACTACATTTAAATCTAAATGTAAAACAACTGTTTTGCCATTTACATCAAGGTCTTTTATACTTTTTTTATTTAAACTATTCATCTTTAATACATCTGATCATATGGAGTAATTTTCATAATTGCTAAACCATTAGCTAAAACTTGTTTAACACATCAAACTAATGTATAACGTTGTGCTGATAAAGCTTTATTGTTTTCATCATTAATTTTAATATTCGCATAATAATTATGAAAAATTTGCGCTAAATCATATAAATAATTACTAATTCGATGTGGTTCACGATTATTTGCAGCATTAGCAATTGTTTGTTTATAAAAATGAAGTTGATTTAATAATTCACGTTCACGAGTTTCAATTAATAAATCAGTTTTAAAATCAAATTCATAAACTTGTTTATTTAATACTTGGTTAGCACGAGCATGAGCGTACTGAACATAGTATAAGGGATTGTTGTTGTTTTTTGATAAAGCAATATCAACATCAATAACAACGTGTGA